>NZ_CANDOD010000004.1:0-247175 GCF_947387585.1 Grimontia sp. SpTr1 | reverse complement strand
CGTCAACTGCAAGTTCATTGAACAGGGTGATATCGAAGGCTGCAAACGGCTGTTGGCAGGACAGGCACTTTTAACGCCCCCCTTTCGAAGGGGAAGGTTAGGATGGGGTTTGGTCCTGAGAAGGTATTGCCCCTTTCCTTCCTAGAGTATTTGATCCAATACAAAGTGCTGACTCCCTACCTGCATTAGAAAATATTATCCAACTTTGTCATTTCTAAAATTAACCAGTCACTCAAATTACCTATGGAGGTGGATCATGGTGACTATGAACAAACAGAGACGACATTTAGGCCAAAAGAAGCCATTTCAACTCGAGGATATCTTGCGATATCCAGGCACACCTTGAGATAGAGGACAATCTTATAACGGGCGCTTTTAAATCTCGCGATTGACAGCAAACTCACAAGGACAGTTGGTAATGAATAAATTCAACCTGAGTTGTCAGAGGCATGTTTACGCCCTGACGTTGGGCGCACTGTGCGCCCTCTCTACCACAGCTGCCGCCATGGCCATAGGACAACCCATGTCATCCTATGCCCATAACACCTCACTCCTACTTCTGCAGGCAAAGATACGCAGAATTAGCTGGGTCAAACAATTAAGAAGTTAGCTTATGTGTCTAACCAATGGGGTCCATTTCTGTTTTATAAGAGGAGATATTAAATGGGAAATAATGCAACGGCCGAAGCTGTGGGTTACGGGATCACAGCGTATACAGGAGCTACAGCGGGCTGGGTAGGCGCCTTAACTAAACTCGCAGGAACAGCTGTTCCATATGGCACACCTATTACAATCGCACTCGGGGCTGCGAATGGAGCTCTTGGAGGTGCTTCGCGTGAAGCTACATGGGAAGATATTGCTAGTAATGCAGCAATCGGTTCCGCAGCAAGTGTTCTCGCTGGTGTTGTAGGTAGTGCTGTGCCAGCTGGAGCCTTGGTTGTCGGAGCAGTACCTGTTGGAAGCTTGGTTGTCGGTGCCATCGCAGCTATGGCTTTCACAGCCGCGGCAACTTATGCTTATGATAACCGGGATAAAATTGCAGATTTCGGAGAAACTGTTGCTCAGACTTTGGCGGCTGGTATGGAGGCTACTGCTGATAGGCTGGCTGCGTTGGGTAATCAAGCTTATGAGAGTATTGGGGAAGCGGCCCGATCCTTTGGTGATCACTTGTCAGATGCCTTGGGGGCTATGGGAGAAGTTGCTCAAGAATTTTACGATTTTTATTTTGGTGAAGAAGGCGTCTTCAGTCCGAATGGACCAATCTTTGGCGATGGCGGATTGGTTGATCAGATCTCGGACTACGTTGAAAGCTTGGGCGATGAAATTGCTTCTTGGTTTGAGCCGGATGGTATTTTTTATTCAGCGCCGATTGATCCGCTTGTCCTTGATTTGAGTGGTGATGGTATCACGATTACGGACATCAGCGACAGCAATGCTTATTTTGACCTTGATCAGGACGGTTTTGCTGAACAAACAGCCTGGATTTCCAGTTCAGACGGGTTTCTGGCGCATGATGCCAATGGCAACGGGAGCATTGACGATATTACCGAGCTGTTTGGCGATGCCAACCAAAGCGGTTTTGAGGTATTAGCCGAGCATGACACGAATGATGATGGCGTTATCAATGCGTCAGACGCTATTTATGACGAGCTGCTTGTCTGGCAAGACCTCAACCGCAATGGGGTCACTGACGAAGGTGAGCTGACAACATTGACTGAGCGAGGGATTACCGAGATCAGGCTGGAAGCCGAGGCGGTAGACAAATCTGTTGGTGAAAGCCGAATTACAGAAGAGGGCACGTTTGTTCAAAATGGCGAGACTAAAACTGTTGCCGATGTCTGGTTCGAAAACAGTCAGGTCAACACGATTTCTGTCAACGAAGACGACGGCAATTACTCAAGCGACATCATGAAACTGCCGAACCTTAAGGGTTACGGCAATATTGTCAGCCTTCATGCGGCAATGTCTGCTGATGAGGCTTTACATATGCGAGTGTCCAGTCTTATCTCAAATGCCAAGGATTACAACTACGTTGATCTTGTCGAAGAGATTGAGGGCATCCTGTTGGACTGGGCTGGTGTTAACCCGAGTAATGTTCGGGACTGGGGAGAAAATGTTGACGCTCACAACATAGCATTTTTGGAAGCTATTCACGGTGAAGATTATACCCAGACGGATGGTGAAGCTCCGGATTTCCGTACAGGAAATATGCTGGGGAATTACTACGACAAGATCATCAATTCGCTCTCGTTGAAGTTCATCGCCCAAATCCAGACATCCTACCTATTAACCGAGACGGGAATTTCTGGAAGCGATACTGCCGCTGTTCCGGAATTCACCTATTTCTATTACAGCCCATCAGGCGACAGTATTACTGGAACGGTTGATACCGTTGTCGAACAGGTTTTGTCTTCAGTTTCCGTTATGGATGATGCAGGCCAGATTTCCCAGAAATTTATTGATCTTGGGCTTATAGCCAACAGCCTTTCATCGGAATTCGGGTCGAGTGTAGTTTCGCGTGTCGTTGAGCTTCTTGAGAGCAATGGAACCTCGCAGAACTATGTTTCGCTTTTTGAGCATATTGCGTCCAACGGAACGACATTATCTGCTGTGATTGATGGCTCTGATCTTGCCGATACGCTCAATGGAGCTAGAAACGATGACATCCTTATCGGCGGTCATGGCGATGACGTGATGAACGGTGCAGGTGGCAACGACACCTATATCTATTCTCGCGGTGATGGCGATGATGTGATCACGGAAAACAGCTGGAATGGGTCAGGTGACAAGCTTCAGTTTACGGACATTAATGCCTCGGACGTAAGCCTTGTTCGCGACGGTACCAGCGTGACGCTTGTGATTGCGGAAAGCTCTGCAGGGGCAGGTGATGGTAGCTCGATTGTTCTGAGTTACAGCCTTGATGGGAAGTGGGACAGCGGTATAGAGAGCATTGTCTTTGCCGATGGCACGGTTTGGAACCGTGGCGATCTTCAGACAATGGTTATTGCTCATTCCCAGACAGACGGCGACGACACGATTGAGGGCTTCCGTGGTTCTGACATGATCACAGGCGGCCTCGGCGATGACGTGATGAACGGTGCAGGTGGCAACGACACCTATATCTATTCTCGCGGTGATGGCGATGATGTGATCACGGAAAACAGCTGGAATGGGTCAGGTGACAAGCTTCAGTTTACGGACATTAATGCCTCGGACGTAAGCCTTGTTCGCGACGGTACCAGCGTGACGCTTGTGATTGCGGAAAGCTCTGCAGGGGCAGGTGATGGTAGCTCGATTGTTCTGAGTTACAGCCTTGATGGGAAGTGGGACAGCGGTATAGAGAGCATTGTCTTTGCCGATGGCACGGTTTGGAACCGTGGCGATCTTCAGACAATGGTTATTGCTCATTCCCAGACAGACGGCGACGACACGATTGAGGGCTTCCGTGGTTCTGACATGATCACAGGCGGCCTCGGCGATGACGTGATGAACGGTGCAGGTGGTAACGACACCTATGTCTATTCTCGCGGTGATGGCGATGATGTGATCACGGAAAACAACTGGAATGGGTCAGGTGACAAGCTTCAGTTTACGGACATAAATGCCTCGGACGTGAGCCTTACACGTGATGGTAAGGATTTGATTATCGTCATTGCCGAGAGTACAGCGGGCGCAGGTGACAGCGGTTCGATCTTCCTGAGAAATAGTCTCGACGGGAAGTGGGGCAGCGGCGTTGAGAGCATCGAGTTTGCAAACGGGACTGTCTGGACCAAGGCTGATTTCATTCAGAACCTCGCAGATAATCTGGATGGCGAGGAGTTGCCTTTTGTTACTGTTCGCGGCACGGATGGCGCGGATACTCTCGATGGCTCCTCAAATGCCGACGGGTTCCTAGGCGGTGCTGGGAATGACACGATCAATGGGGGGCGTGGTTCCGACACCTATCATTATGGTCTTGGTGATGGCAGTGACTTTGTTGATGACCAGCATAGTTCAACAACGGACGTTGACCGTTTTGAGTTTCAGGATCTGAACGCGTCTGATGTTGAACTGAGCCATTCAGGTCATGACCTAATCATCAAAGTACTGTCTGACGGCTCCCGTATCACGTTTGACGATCAGTTCTACTCCTCGACGGCCTATTACGGCATTGAACAGCTGGCATTTGCGGATGGGACCGTCTGGGATCGGACAGAAATCCAGACCTATGCGGATGAGAATTTTGTATAAGGGAAGCGTGAGCTGAACATAAGCAAAATTGGCTCCTCTGGTCTCTGCGATCAGGGGAGTTTTCTGTGTCCGGCACGAGCAATATCGGGCACCCATCCATTGTTCTTCAAATATCCCCGGAGGTGACATCCCCCCCACGCCTGAAAGTTCCCTCTAACCGAGATTCCGCAGCTAATTTAGGAATAAACTGCTTCATATAGCCTACCCAGTAGTTTGAGCTGATGCAGCGTCGTAGTAGATAAGAGAGTTTGTTTGTAGTGGGATAGTTAACATGTACAGCTGCTCGCTGTACTTAGACTAATCCGAAAAAGTCAGAATCGTCAGAGGTTCGTAACTCGGAAATGTCCATAATCGTGTTAGGCCGATCTGTTCTGGTACGTTTATGTCCAAACTCGTATCAGCCAGTCTTTTCTGTCTAAAACCAGTGTTGGTGTTATTCGCACAACGAACCAAAGTTAGAGAATCTTGTAATTTTACTACTACCTAAAAAGGCATCTCTGATTTTTTGCAAACTTCTACTTCATTTATTTGCAACCTTATGCTGCAAAACACAATTTAACTTGTTGATATTTAATAATCTAATCTGAAGACTTAGTCTGCAAGCATCATCTGCGATAGCGCAGTCGCCCGACAGCGAAAACAAAAAGACCACCCTCTCGGTGGTCTTTTTGTTTTTTGGCCCTAGCAAGCCGACAGTTGCATCGGACGTAAATTCGGTGACACCAACAAAGTCGCTTCGGTGGCAGCCTGCACCTCTTCAATGGAAAATTCTGGCGCAAACTCAGTAAGAACCATGCCGCTCTCATTGATTTCAAACACGCCTGTAACCCTCCCACAGGCATTTCTGAATTCGAAACCAGCTTCCAGGCGTTTGGTAAATCCGCACTGATCTGGCTGATGCGCTCCAGATCCTGCGGGTTCAGATGCACCGTGACTTTCTCCGATTTTCCCGGAAGGGCTTCGAGGGTTTCATCTACCAGTGTCAGGATTTGCTGTGGCATCATTTTCATCATGAAGGCGCAGCATTTCGATCAGGGTGGCACGCTCTGCACCACGGAAACCTGTGCGATGCAGCGTTCAATCACGTCATTCATCACCTGATGGTCGATATCCTGCAAACGAGCTTGAGCCTATGGCGCTTAGATCAGTTTCTTTCGAACATGGATAACCAGCGCTTCTGCCAATATCACCACGGCGAAGATACTGAAAAGCACCATGGAGACCTTCTGCCATTCAAACAGGTTTTGTGCATCGTTCAGCACTACACCTATCCCACCAGCCCCCACAAGACCAAGCACTGCAGACTCGCGGACATTGATATCCCAACGGAACAGAACAATGGAGTAGAACGCTGGCATGACTTGCGGCCAATAGCCCTTTAACAGAATGCTCATCCAAGATGCGCCTGTGGCTCTCAGCGCTTCAATTGTGCCCATGTTCACTTCTGCAATCGCTTCAGCGAGAAGCTTGCCGACAAAGCCAACGCTTCGCACAGCAATAGCCATGATTCCCGCCAATACACCGGGTCCAAATAGCGCGATGAAAAGCAGTGCCCAAACCAGAGAATTCACCGAGCGGGATGACACCAAAAAGAACTGGGCAACCCAGTTAAGCGTTTTGCTCGGGGTAATATTTGGTGCATTCAGTAGCGCCAATGGAATCGCAAACACCAACGTAAACAAGGTGCCCAAAGTGGCGATATGCAGGGTTTCAATTAGCGCTGCATGAATGGTTTCCGGATAGAAGCCGTAATCCATCGGTACCATGCGGCTGAACATGTCTGAAAACTGCGCCGGTGCGTCATACAGGAACTCCGGGATCACCTCGACCGTCTGCCAGGACCATACAATGGCTGATACAAAGCAGAGGTATACAGCAAAACGGGCGAGTCGCTCATTGAACGTGAAACGTTGCCACTCTTTATCGATAGAAGCCGTCGTCATTAGAAAATTCTCCTTACGATGTTCGACAGGAATTCACCAACGAGTATCAGGACGATAATGGTGATCAGGATGGCTGCCACAAAGTCGTAGTCAAAACGCTGGAAAGCCGAGAAAAGTGTACCGCCCAGGCCACCAGCCCCCACGATGCCAACCATGGTTGAGTTACGAAGATTGGAGTCCAATTGATAACTCGCAAAGCCGATAAAGCGGGTAAATACCTGCGGCATCACAGCAAACAGGATAACGCTGATAAAATTGGCACCTGTCGCCCTAATCGCCTCAACCTGCTTAAATGAGATTTCCTCAATCGCTTCCGCAAACAGCTTTGCGATAAAGCCGATGGACGCAAAAACCAGGGTTAAAATCCCCGCCAGAGCACCAAAGCCCACCGCTTTTACGAACAGGATGGCAATGATCACCGGGTGGAAAGAGCGACATAGAGCAATGAAGCCACGCACAGGAGTAGAAACAATGGATGGCATCATGTTTCTTGCCGCTAACAAGCCAAGAAACAATGAAATCAAGATGCCAAAAAAGCTCGAGATAATGGCGATTTGAAGGCTTTCTGCCAGTCCACTCAATAACAAGCTGGAGCGGGAAAAATCAGGGGGAAACATACGAGAAAGTAACCTCTCGCTCTCCCCAAACCCCACTATCAAACGCTCAACACTAAGGTTCAAACTGGAAAAGCTATAAAACAGGTACGCAATGATGCCGAGAATACAAACTCTGTTTACCCAAGAGCTCTTAAACGGATTCTCAACATCAACGGAGGGGTTTAGTCCAGCCATGACTCACCTCCATAAATCACTTTTAGATCCTCTTCGCTGATCCCTTCAGGGCTGCCATCGTAGTGCACTTTCCCGTTACACATACCAATGACACGTTTGGCAAAACGTTTAGCGAGATTCACATCGTGGATGTTAACCAGAACAGGGATTTGTTTTTCTTTGGCAAAGGTTTCCATCAGCTCCATGATCTCAACCGCAGTCTTTGGATCAAGGGAGGAGGTCGGTTCATCAGCCAGCAAGATATAAGGGTCTTGCATCACAGCGCGTGCAATACCGACACGCTGCCTTTGACCACCAGATAGGCTGTCTGCGCGCTGATTGGCGAAATCTTGTAAACCCACGAATTCCAACAATTCGAAGGCTTTCTTTAGATCTTCCTTGGCATAGTTACGACGCCAAGCATTCCATGACGACATGTAGCCCAAGCGTCCACTCAATACGTTTTCTATGACTGTTAGGCGCTCAACCAAGTTGTATTCCTGGAACACCATGCCGATATGGCGACGTTGTTTTCGCAGCGCTTGTCCTTTGAGTTTTGTCAGGTCCTCACCCTCAAACAAAATCTCACCGCTGGTTGGGTCGTTAAGGCGATTAATACAACGGAGCAACGTACTTTTTCCGGTACCAGAAGGGCCGATAATAGCGATGATTCCCGGCTCATCAATATCAATATCAATGCCTTTGAGGATTGGCTTTCCTGCCACGTATTGATGAAAAAGGTTTTTAATTTTTATTCCGTCATAACTTGCTACGGCCATACTCATATTCCTTGTTGCCCTTATTTTTGGGTGCACGATGCCCTACCCGTGAGGGCACCATGCTTTTTAGATTGAATTAACGAATTATTGCGTTGTGGCTTGCTTGGCTAGTTCAGCCGCTTTCTTCTTGGCGCGTTTCGCGGCGTCTTTTTCCGCCAACTTCTTCAAGCCAGCCTTGGTGTAAGCGGTACCCGTTGCGTGCGCAATATTACGGATCACAGACCAATCTTCTTTGTAGGTAATCGGCGAGAAGCGGTCTGCACCTTTAAACGCATCGCTCATTTCCTGCGTGAATCGATAGCTGAAGAAGGCTTCATTGATCTTCTCTACCAACTCAGGTTTCAGGTTATGCGCATAGCCAAAAGCAGAGGTTGGGAAACGCGGGCTACGATAGATAATTTCCAGTTCGGAGTCATCAACACGACCTGCTGCAACCATGCGGTCGTAGACATCAGAAGCCACTGGTGCAGCATCATAGTCGCCATTGAACACGCCAAGGATGGATTGGTCATGCTTACCGGAGTACAGCACTTTGTAGTCTTCGTCCGGAACCAAGCCTTGTGCTGGAAATAGCGCTCGCGGTGCCAGATTGCCAGAATTTGACGAGGCAGAAGTGTGAGCGACTTTCTTCCCTTTGAGGTCTGCCATTTCTTTTATACCGCTGTCTTTGCGGACAATAGTGACCAGGTTGTAACCCTGAAAGCCAGACTCATCACCTTTAACCGCGATTGGAACGTAACCTGCCAGATTCACGGCGTAGCCGGTTGGACCCGTTGAAAAGCCAGCCACGTGCAGGCGGCCAGAACGCATAGCTTCAACCTGAGCTGAGTTTGAGTGGACGGTGTAGTAGATAACTTTCTTACCGGTGATCTTACTGAGGTGAGCCTGAAAATCGGCGAATGCATCTTTGTAGAGTGCGGGATCTTCAACTGGGGTATAAGTGAAAACCAACGTACTTGGGTCTATCCATTCTGAAGCGTCTTTTGGTGAGTCTGCAACCAAGTCCTGATTTTCATCACAGTATCTTTCATCCAAAACACCGCGATGGGAACACTCATTTGCCATAGCAACAGATGGCAGAAGCAATGAGCCAGCGATTAACAATCCTTTTACACTGTCTTTCATAATAGAACCTTATATTCACGTTATTGTTGATGTGCAGCTTCCCTATAGCAGAAGGCATGCCAACAATATTTTTATTATTTTTCAGATATTTAAAATTATGGCGAAATTCCCCGATTTCACTTCGGTCATTCCTGTCCAGTTTTAAAAGGTACAGAGAGTGGTTTGGGTCATTCCTGTCCAAAACGCTTAAAAGCGAAAAAAGGAGCCACATGGCTCCTTTGATTTAAAGTGCTTAGCCGTCCCTGCTGGGTTTAAAATTCTCTTTATCCAACTGATGCTTTTTCATTTTCCGATAAAGGGTTTTTCTTGGCAGATTTAAGCGAACGGACACTTCGTTGATGTTACCCGAGGTTTCAATCAAGGCCTCAGTCAATACGTTACGCTCGTACTGTTCCATCTGCTGTTCAAACGCGAATGCCTCCGTTCCCTGAGTTAGGGGGGAGTGTAAATCAAAGCCTTCTCCAACAATGCCAAGTACAAACCGATCCGCCACGTTACGAAGTTCCCTGACATTTCCCGGCCAATCGTGACGACACAGCTGTTGGATTTGCTCTGCGTAAAGCGTCGAAGGACGCGTTTTATATTTTTGGCTGGCTTGAACGACGAAATGACGGAACAGCGACTGGATATCTTCCTTTCTTTCCCTGAGTGGTAGCAAATTGAGGCTGGCTATGTTGAGCCTGTAGAAAAGGTCTGATCGGAACTCGCCCCGTTGGCTGAGCTCAGAGAGATCTGCTTTGCTCGCCGCAAGTACGACAATATCGACGGGGATCAGCTCATTGCCGCCTACCCTTTCAATGACACGCTCTTGAATCACCCTAAGCAGTTTGATTTGAACGGATATCGGCATGCTTTCGATTTCATCCAGAAAAAGCGTACCGCCATTGGCTTGTTCAATTTTACCAATGCGCTTTTTATTGGCGCTGGTAAAAGACCCCGCCTCATGTCCAAATAGCTCACTCTCAATGATGCTCTCTGTCATCCCGCCACAGTTAATCGCGACGAACGCTTTGTCTTTGCGGGCAGAATACTGATGCAATGCCCGCGCAATCACTTCTTTCCCTGTGCCGGTTTCCCCGTTGATGATGGTATCGACGCCTGTGCGCGCCAGAGCTAACACCTGATTTCTTATCATTTCCATGTGCGCCGAGGAGCCAATCACCCGGCTTTCGATAGGCAAGGCTTGTGCTGATGTAAGATCTGGAGATTGCTCTACATGAGAAGCTGCAAGGCTCAACTTTTCAACCAGCTCATCGCTTTGCAACGGCTTCTCGATAAAATCAAAAGCTCCCAGCTTCATAGCTTCGATAGCCATCGGAATATCGCCATGGCCACTCATCAGGATCACTTTGCATCTTGGCGCCCTGTGTTGAATAGCGTCCAGCATGGAGAGACCATCCAACTCAGGCATCCGCACATCACAAAGAACGACATGAGCAGCGTCCGGCGTGAGTAACTTCAATGCAACCTTGGGGTCAGTAAATCCTGAAACCGTAAATCCCTCTAATTCCAACATTTCACTGACTGCTTCGACGACATCAATCTCATCGTCAATCAGCGTGATGCGTTTTTCCATCATCTCTTTAGCCTTGTTCAAGATGTACTACAAATTCACTGCCTTGCCCGGGCTGCGAATAAACCCTGATAGAACCGCCAAAATCTTTAATGATATTGAATGCAATAGACAGCCCTAACCCTAAACCTTTACCAACATCTTTTCTTGTGTAGAACGGGTCAAAAATATGAGGAATATCTTCGCTGGGTATTCCCTTGCCATTGTCTTTGACCTTGATACTCACGCCTTCTTCATCACAGTTCACCGACATCACAATCAGCGGGTTCTCTGTGTTCTCGACAGCATCGACAGCGTTGCTGAGCAAATTGACCAAGACCTGCTCCAAACGAATAGGATTGGCAATCACACTCTGGGTCTGGTCAAGGTGACAATCCAATGCAATCGGCACATCCCGGCTGACGAACAACGCGATGGCATCATTGATAACTGGCATGACTTCAACGGGGGAAATTTTGCCATCACTCTTTCTGGAGAAGGCTTTCAAATGATGCGTTAACGCAGCAACTTTGCTCAGCAACATTTCAATTTTTAAAAGGTTCTGCAACGCCTTGTCTGTGCGTTCTTGCTCCAGCCATTTTTGAGCGCTGCGCGTATGACTGCTAATAGCAGTCAATGGTTGGTTGATTTCGTGGGTAATACCAACACTCAGTTGTCCCAGTGCGGCAAGCTTACCCGCCTGAACCAACTCATTTTGTGTCACCCTTAATCTTTCTTCCGCCAACCGTCGCTCTTCGACTTCGGCCTCCAACTTTTTGTTGGTGCGCTTTACCACTTTTGCTGTGGCCTGAAACACTTTCAGAGACTTGGCCATTTGCGTAATTTCATCCTGGCCTCTCAACGCAATTTCTGTATCCAGATGGCCAGTTGAAATCGCAAACATTTCATCGCGTAGGTGCAGCAGTCTCTCCAAAATGTTTTTACGCACGTAGAACCAAGCAATACCCGCAGCGGCAATCAGACTGATGACAGAAAGCGTAAGGGAGAAGTTCCGGTTTGACGCCAAGGACTGCTGGACCTGAGCAATGGATTGATCAATTTCCAGATTCACATTTGAGGTATTGCGCTCAATTTGAATAGATAGTTGGTGCAAGTATTCACGGCTGTTTTCAAGCAAAAACGCTTGCTGATAATGATGCTCAAGCGCCTGGTTTTTCAACCTGACTAAATGACTGGAACGGGACGCCAACGTGTAAATCACGGAGAGCTTTTCATCCAGTGCTGGAAGTGATTTTGCCAGCCCACTCGCTTGCCACAGATCGAACCACTCCTCTCCAAGCTGTTCCAAACGAATCGTGGTGTAATCCAGCTCATTGAAGCTGCCGTCGTTGAACAGCTTCTCCACCAGCCCAAGCTGATAAAAGAGTAGCGCCTTCAATTGACCATACTGGAGTTTCGACTTATCCGACGCCGGAAGCTTATCGAGCTCATCAATGACCTGTTGAAGCAGTGGATAAAAACCTTCAAGCAAATTCCTCAATTCAGCATTCAGCTTTCGGGAATCTTCCGCACTTTGATAAAGCAAGCTCAAGCTATTGTTTACCTGCATCATCAGGTCTTTGAAATAGGCGTGATACTCTGGGAAATGCACCAGTATTTGGTTCATTTCCTGAATACTGTTGTCCACCCTGGTCATGGTGTTTCTTCTTTCGAGGTTTGATTCGGCATCGGCCAATTGAGAGGCGTCACTGATCACCAGACGCACCATGTCGTTCAATCTGGCGGCATGCTCAAGCGCGACAATATCTTTCTCTTTGAGCTCAACCAACGCCGACTCAAGTTTGTCGTAAGTCACCGAACTAAAAAGTGCGAGTAGCAATGTCGCCATCGACAACATAGCGAGCGCAAGCCCAAGGCGAACCTCGATCCCCCGCCACTTGAACCTGCCTTTGCGAGTTTCTTGCGTTTTAAGTTCCTCTAAAGAGGTGCCTTTTGCATTTACAACCATAGGCGTTAAAAGAGCGTCCCTGAATGACCACCCACTCCATTCACTAACTGATGAAGTGATTACTAACAACTATATAACACATCACTGTACCCCATTGAAAACGCGCTATTCTGAAGACCTCCTCGTCGCCAAGCCTCTCATTCAATTTAACTTTTGCTAATAAAAGGTCGCCTATACCCTTTTGGCAAACACAATGCATAAATACACCGACAGACTCTTTAGGTAGGGAAACTTTGACAAATCTAAACGTTCACCAGTTGATGCTTTAAAGGCTCACTGTGTTGATTGAACAGCACGTCGACACGGAAGACGACATGCTGATCCTCGACGCCTTTCGCCAGAACGATCTTAAACATGTGTGCCAGGCCATCCGCGATGTCAAAACCGAGGATGTTTTCTATCAGCACGTGACACTGCGCTTCGGTAGCCGCGGTGAACAAAGTGTCTACCGCTTTGAGCTATCCGAAGGCATGCGTTTTGCACTCGACCTTTACAGCCTTTATCTCACGCTCCGTCAAAGTCGTTTTCAGTGAGCAGGGGAGAACCCGAAGCCTGATAAGCAGTTAACCAAGGAGCTTAGAATGGCTTTATCAATGCACACTAACTATGCGTCGCTTCTTACTCAAAATACTCTGAACAACACGAGCAACCTTCTGAACAATGCGATGGAGCGTCTTAGCACTGGTTACCGCGTCAACTCAGCAGCTGACGATGCAGCAGGCCTGCAAATCGCAAACCGCCTGGACAGCCAGACCCGCGGCATGAACGTGGCAATGAGAACTAACAGGGACACACACTTTAAGAAAGCAACCAAAGACCCGTGTCCCCTCAACGTGGTGAACACGATACCCAGTCGCAAGTGTTGAAAATCTAACCTTAGTTCTCAGTCTGGGTGGCGCTCGTTACGATTTACCCAGATTTCAAGCAACAAAAACATCAGGCTTAGGCCTGATTGACAGAAAATAGCAGAATAAAGAGGGATCAACTGTCAGGCAGGCGCAGACCCGATGCCCTTTGACGCTGAAGAAGCGGCAAGGCTGCTTTGATGGACGTTTCGGAACCCACCATATTTCCAACCTCTATGTTTGACGCCGTTTTTAACCACAAAGCTGGTTCAATGCCAAGGCGCTCCAGCAATGGCGGTAGCGTATCAGAAATATGGCCTCTTTTATCATCACGCACTTGCCTGCCCGTCCAGTCAACCAACTCCAGATAATCGATTAAACGAAAGGGAATGCCGTCAGGCATGTCTTTTCGCGGGTACTGAGATAGCGCAGTCGCCTAACCGCGAAGATAACAAGACCACCCTCTCGGTGGTCTTTTTGTTTTCTTGGCCCTAGCAAGCCGACAGTTGCATCGGGCGTAAATTCGGCGACACCAACAGTGTCGCTTCGGTGGCAGCCTGCACCTCTTCAATGGAAAATTCTGGCGCAAGCTCAGTCAGAACCATGCCGCTCTCATTGATTTCAAACACGCCCATTTCCGTCACAATCAAATTCACCTGATTGGCAGCAGTCAGAGGCAATGAGCACTGTTTCAGCAGTTTCGGCTGACCTTTCACCGTGTGCTCCATGGCAACAATCACCTTCTTCGCACCGACAACCAAATCCATTGCACCGCCCATACCGGGCACCATTTTCCCTGGGATAATCCAGTTGGCGAGATTCCCGCGCTCATCCACTTGTAGCGCACCCAGCACCGTCGCATCAACATGACCACCACGGATAATGGCAAACGAGTCCGCACTGTTGAAGTAACAGGCACCGTCGACAGCGGTAATATGCTGGCCGCCTGCATTGACCAAATCGGCATCTTTGGTGGTTTCACAAGCAAGTTGATCGATACCGAGCAGTCCGTTCTCAGCTTGAAGCAACAACTCGACGTCTTTGTCGACATGGTTCGCCACCAACGTTGGCAGGCCAATGCCAAGGTTCACAATATCGCCGTCTTTCATCTCACGGGCAACGCGCCATGCAATGCGGTGGCGGACGGTGTCTTTATCCAGTTGCGCTGTCATTGGTTGTCCTCCACTGAGCTCTGATCGACAAAGATGTGATCAACAAAAATACTTGGCGTGTGAACCGCTTCTGGCTCAATATCACCGAGCTCAACAAGCTGCTCGGGCTCCACAATCACCGTCTCTGCTGCAGTGGCCATTAAAGGGTTAAAGTTCTGGGTCGTTTTGCTGTAAAAGACGTTACCACGACGATCCACTTTCGAACCCCGGATCAGTGCCAAATCCGCTTTCAGCGGCGTTTCCAACAGGTAGGCTTTGCCATCGACTTCAATCACCCGCTTGTTCTCCGCCACAATGGTGCCAAGACCAATTGGCGTGAGCACACCGCCCAAACCCGCACCGCCGCTTCGAATACGTTCTGCCAGCGTACCTTGGGGAACCAGCTCGACTTCTAGCGTGCCATCGTTCATTTGCTTGCCCGTTTCCGGGTTGGTGCCGATGTGAGAGGCATACAGCTTCTTCACCCGCTTCTCAGCAATAAGGCGGCTTGAACCTCGACCGGGAGAACCAGTGTCTGTGGTGATCAAAGTGATATCCTTGATGTCTTTTTTGATCAGAAGATCAATCAGACGCTCTGGAGCACCTGTTGCCATAAAGCCTCCAATCATAATGGTCATGCCATCGTGCAAAAGGCTTTCTATCTGTTGTGCGGTCGCGGCTTTTTTCATGCTCTATCACCTCAGCAACGTTTCAGGATTAACGCGGTGCCCATACCGCCACCGATACACAAGGAGGCAAGACCATAGTCTTTCTCGGTACGTTGCAGTTGGTAAACCAGCGTCGTCACGATCCGGTTGCCAGACGCGCCAATGGGATGACCAAGCGCTATCGCCCCGCCACTGAGGTTGCTGCGATCAAGCAGCCAGTTTTCATCGACATGGTGTGCTTCTGACAACCCCTGAATCACGCCCAATGCTTGTGCAGCAAAGGCTTCGTTCAGTTCGAATACGTCCATGTCCTCGATGGTCATTTTGGCTTTCTTCAAGGTATTAGCGACTGCAGAGACTGGGCCCAGTCCCATGATTTCAGGGGCAAGCGCACCTTGGCCGTATTCCACCAGCTCTGCCAGAGGCGTGAGATTGTGTTGCTTCACCGCACTTTCTGATGCCAGCAGGATAGCCGAAGCGCCATCGTTGATACCGGACGCGTTACCTGCTGTGACGCTGCCTTGTTTATCGAACGCGGGACGAAGTGCCTGCAAGCCTTCTAAGGTGGCATTGGCTTTTGGGTATTCGTCGTCTTTCACTTCAAACTGGCGTTTGCGCTCAGTGACAGTGACTGGGGAAATTTCTGCCGCAAAGTGACCTTTTTCGATGGCATTCACGGCTTTCTGTTGGCTATGTAGGGCGAATTCATCCTGCGCTTCACGGCTGATATTGCATTGGGTCGCTATGTTTTCAGCCGTCACGCCCATGTGATAGTGATGGAAGGCATCGGTCAAACCGTCTTTGATGATGCTATCTTCCTGCATTTGATGACCCATACGAACGCCACGGCGGATTTGCCCCGACGTTACGTAAGCGGCATTGGACATGCTTTCCATGCCGCAGGTCAGCACGAGTTTCGCGTCACCTGCACGGATATGGCTGGCACCGTCCATAATCGCTTTCATACCGCTGCCGCAAATCATGTTGAGGGTGTATGCAGGAACCATATCTGGCACGCCCGCCTTGATAGCGGCTTGTCGACCCGGCCCCATGCCAACGCCAGCTGTCAGCACGTTACCGACGATCACTTCGTCGATGTGCTTAGGTTCAATACCCGCTTGCTCGACCACCGCTTTCATCGCGTGCGCGCCGAGATCAACGCCTGATAATGACGCCAAAGAACCGTTAAAGCTGCCGATTGGCGTGCGCTTTGCCGCCACAATAAAGATGCGTTCCATACCGCCCGTACTCCCATGTCCACTGTTTGGTTTTCAGTGTATGGGAGAGGCGAAAGTGGCGATATAGGCAGAAATTCAAAGCAGCTTTGCGAAAATGCAAAGCAAAAGAATATACCCAAACAACCTGAAGATGCAGGATTCAGCGAGATTGACTGGCGTTGTGATCGCGGCGTTCCTTTGCCGGTGTAGTCATCTCCATCAAAAAGGAACAACAAAGAGCACGGCGTCAGTCAACTCGCCCGAAGGGAGGCCATCAATGCGCCCACTTCTTCGTTAAACTCCACGGAAATAGAATGACTATTCCTCGCGAAATTTGCCTCGAATTGAACGCATTGATGACCTCTGAATGCGCGCAGCTTCAGGTCGTTTGGGTATAATATCAGCAGGGGTTTTCCAGCAGAAAGTCCTTGAACTTGCTGGCAACGGGAGAGGCAACCCCAGAAGGGTGATAATAGAGATTAAGACTCCAGGTACTGGTTTCAAAGTCTTGCATCAGCGGGACAAGCGCGCCATTTTCAATCGCAGATTCAGTCACAAACTGCGGCAGATAAGCCACGCCAGCCCCTTGAGTCACGCCACGGAGCAACAGGTCGCTGTCGTTCACTTCAATGGTTTTCGGCACTTTCATGACGATGGTTTCCAGACCTTTTAGGAAAATCCATTCGTTACTGCCTGTGAGTGTGGTCGCCACCAGACAGGCATGATCCTGCAAATCTTCCGGTTGCGTCGGTAAGCCCTGCTTTTCTGTGTAGTTGGGAGAAGCAACGACCACAAAGGGGGAAGCCAACAGCTCTCGTTTGACCAGCATAAGATCCTTTTCTCTATAACCCTGAAACCGCGCGTTAGCACTGATCATCAAATCGCTCGTGCTGGCGTGGTCGAGCGCCCAAGGCGTGACATTAATATTGAAGGTCACTTTCGGGTTGAGTCTGGAATACTCGGTGATTTTATCCATCAGGTAATGATTGGCGTAAACTGGCGTACAGGCGATGTTGATGTGGCCTTTTTCATGATCCTGAAAGCCTTCCAGCTTACGGCTGATACGCTCGGCTCGGTCGACAATGGGCGAGAACTCTTCATAAAGCGTCTGGCCAGCCGGGGTTGCTTCTAAAAGGCGGTTGGAACGATGGCAAAGTGTCGTGCCGAAGTGCTGCTCTAACTCCTGAAGCCAGCGACTGCCTGCCGACACTGAAACGTTAAAATGGCGCGCTGCAGAGGAAATCGACCCAGTGCGGATCACATAGATAAAGAACGCCATTTTATCGAGCATGGAATCTCTCCGAAGCTGAGCCAGAACATGTGCTAAATCTCTTTGTAAAATATTCGGTTAACTTTTGCACGTGCGCCAACGGCAGTTTTTGGATTTGTTCTCAACACAACAAGCAGATACAACAAAGCCCAGCATCCTGCTGGGCTTTAAAGACAGTGTGAAGTTTAAGCGTGTTTTACTGATTTATTACCAGTATACGCGTGCACCGATTGCGTAGAATGCTTCACTGTCAGCGGAAGAGCCAGGTGCAACTGCCCAATCGTTCTTGTTGTTGGTGAAACCCGCAGTTTTACCATCTGCCAGCGCTACTTCACCGTACACACGGAAGAACGAGTTGAACTTGTGTACTGCTCCCAAGTAAGCGTTGGTCGCGTCACCACTTTCATCAATTGATTCTTGGGTGAACTTAGCATCGTACTCGCTCACTTCGTAACCACCATATACTGATGATTTTTCAGAAAGTGCGTAGCTCAGCGCCAGTGCATAGCCTTGGCGATCAAGTTTCAGATCGCTCACGTCGCTCTCAATCTCACTTTGAGCATACTGAACACCTACATTCAGATCTCCAAAGGAGCGCTCTACCCAGATAGAGGTGTATAGATCTTCCAGTGAACCAGCTTGCAGTTCGTAATCTACGTTGTCAGTAACTTTGCCGTTCGCGTCTTTTTCATACACTTTGAAAGAAGCATGCTCTTGTTCTGCAAGAGAAACACCAGCAGTCACATCAAAACCAGCAACGTTCACACGACCGAAAAGTTCAAATACTTCAGCGTTGGCTTTATCTTCTGGCAGGGCGTAGCTTGCATCGATGTAGATAGCATCGTTTTCGAAAATGTAACGAACAGCGCTATCGTGCTTACCACCTGAGATAGTACCCTCAGGAATGTGAGAACCACCGTAGAAGTAAGAGTTATCAACGCCCCACAGGTCATCAGCTGTCAGGTACTGTTTGCCCAGAATGACTTTACCGAAGTCACCAGAGAAACCGAAGTTACCCAGACGATTTTCCAACGCATCTTTGTCGTAGCTGATGCTGTATTCCAGTTTTGCAAATACGTCTACGTCGTCAGTCACTGAGTACTGTGCATTAACACCTGCACGTGAACTACCATCGTTCAGCGTCAGCTCTTTTTCTGGTGCTTTAGCCAGAGTGGCGCGAAGCTGACCGTAAACCTCTACCGAACCAGCGTCGCCGCTGTATGCTTCAAATGCGTTTACGTTGCCTGCTGCAAGTACTGCCGGGATTGCTACTGCTAAAAGTGTCTTTTTCATAGAATACGTTCCTGTATTTCTTATAAATTCCATTTGCAAAATGCTGCGAGATGAAAATTAACATTCTGAAAACACAGAGTTCAACGCTACAAAAATTAACAAAATAAGCTATTGACAGTTACATTGACTAAAAATCGCCCAGTTATTTATTCTTAATAAAATTCCTTATTATTTGAATACACAGTCACAAAAGTGAAACAAAACCACATTTAGTGAGGTTAATCATTCATCTTTGATTCAACAAAACCCCAGTAATAACAATCCATTAACCGCTCAATAATTAACCAATATCCACCCAGAAAACAAAAATGTGATTTGCGACACACTTCTCGATATGAGCAAATTATCATTAGTCGTTTCATCCTATTTCTTCGCGCCATGGCGAAAATTGCGTGCAACACGCCGCCTTTGATGTTGACACGGCAAATATCACAAGCCCGATTAATTGATGCTTTGAATGCTTTATTAGTGGTAAAGGCTACTTCAGCCCTAATGCACGAAGACGTTTATAGATAGTGTTTCGGCTCACGCCGGAAAGCTCAGCGATGCGGGTAATATTCCCATCTGTTGCGGAATAAAGTTCTGGTAGGGTGTCTCTCCAGCCAAGCGTTTGGAGAAGAGGCGCTTCATTTTGATAAGTATTGGACGCTTCCTGAGATGTTGGCTGCGCTTTCAGATCAAAGAAAAAGTCATCGGGAAGATGGTGGGTATGGATCATATTACCGTCGGACAACGCCAGTGCGACACGCAGGGTGTTAAACAACTGCCGAATGTTACCCGGCCAAGGGTGCTGTTCGAATAGGTTTAATACCTCATTGCTAACGGGGGGTTGATTGTCCTCTGTCAGTTCAATCAACAAGCGTTCAACCAAGGCTTTGACATCATTTCTTTCGGCCAGAGATGGAAGAAACAACGTCAGCCCATTTATCCGGTAATACAAGTCATCGCGAAACTGTTTTTTGGATACGGCTTCACGCAAGGGCTGGTGGGTCGCACTGATCACGCGAAAATCAACAGGGTAGCTGTCCGTGCTTCCTAATGGCGTCACCGCTTTTTCCTGCAGTACACGCAACAGTCTTGCCTGCACATGGAGCGGCATGTCCCCAATTTCATCGAGCAGCAAGGTGCCGCCATCAGCTTGCCTGATATAACCCATGCTGCCTTTGTTATTGGCACCGGTAAACGCCCCTTTCACATAACCAAAAAGCTCTGACTCCACCAGCTCAGTGGGAATGGCGGCGCAGTTCACCGCTACAAACTTCTTATCCGCGCGGTCGGAAGATGCATGCACCGCTTTAGCAAATACTTCCTTGCCAGCGCCTGTTTCTCCCTGAATGACCAATGGAATGTCGCTGTTGACCACACTGGCAGCCTGCTTGATCGCTTTCTGCATTTTCAGATCGCCAAGATCCAAGTCGGAAAGTCGGCGCTCACCAGATACGGCTTCAACAGGCTTTGAATCATTCTTTATTTTGACTGAAGACAAAGGCGATTGCGGTGCACGGATCATATTGGTGAGGGGGCGTTTGAGCGTACCAAACAAGCGATAGTTTGAAATACCGAGGAATGAAAGCGTTTGGTTTTCTGGGTGCGCTGATAATTTTAGCGTGGTGATCCCAGTCACCATTTCGATGTTCAACCCTTTCAACACATGACCGACTAACAAATCTGCCCGTCGGTTGGCGGCCACTATCTCACCTGCATCATTGAAAACCAGCAATCCCGCCCACTGGCTGGTGTGGTTATCCTCGCTGTTATTGAACACCAAGGTGTAATAGTGCTGGCGATACGTCGCCATGATGAGCTGGTTTTCAACCGACTGCGTCATCACTTTCACCATGCCATTCACATGGGAAGTAGGTAGATAAGCATCAGAGGAGATATTCAATACGCCGACAAGCTCACGTTCACTGTTAAAGATGGGTGCAGCAGAAGCAGTCATATAGCGATTCGCGATCAGATAGTGCTCATCCCGCCCGACGACAACGGATTCACCTGTCTGCAATGCCGTGCCCACAGCATTGGTACCATTAAACCGCTCAAGCCAACTCGTCCCCTGCTCGAAGAGGTGCCCTTCCATTTGGTTAATAAAGCCAGGACGCCCCCAACGGCTAAGCAAGTTTCCGCTGCTGTCAGCCAGTAAAACCAAGCTGTTGCTGTTTACCAGAATATTTTCATAGTAAGGCAGCACCTGTTCTTGTGTTGTCACTATCAGGTCTTTGGATTTGCCTTGTGCATCCTCCCAATCCCCTTTGTTCAAACGAATGATTGCTGGCGCGCTCTTTGGGTTAAGCCCAAATGAGCGGCACCGTTTCCAAGACGCCTGTATAACCTCATCGTGAGAGTGAGCCAGATCGCTCATTTGACCACCAATCCATGCGCGTTCGAACAACAATAAGACTGTCAAGCATTGTTCACATTTTGTTAACAGTCAACATAAATGTTCACACTTCTTACACAGTGACGCTGTTCACACTTATTTTAATCCCTTTAAATTCAGTTAATTAACATTAATTTAACTTCTGGCACGAATCTAGCGTATGACATTCGGATTCGAAAATTAATGCGCGTTCGCGCAATTGACGATGTCGCCAGTACAGCACGTCGTTATTTAAACAGGGAGTTTACATGTCACTCGAATTGGAGAACGTCACAAGGATCAGCAACCATGAAACGTGGTTGGACGACATTAACCTGAGGATAGAACCCGGTTCTTTTAATGTCTTGCTCGGCAGAACACTGGCGGGGAAAACGAGCTTGATGCGTCTGATGGCAGGGCTGGATAAACCTACCAGCGGTCGCGTGCTCTTTAATGGACAGGATGTCACTGGCGTACCCGTGCGGGAACGCAATGTCTCCATGGTCTATCAGCAATTCATCAATTACCCCAACCTGACCGTCTTCGAAAACATCGCCTCACCGCTGCGATTGGAAAAACAGCCTGAAGCAATCATTAAGCAGAAAGTGCAGGAAACGGCAGAGATGCTTCACATTGAACAGTTTCTCGATCGACTGCCTCTCGAACTATCAGGCGGTCAGCAACAACGCACTGCCATGGCAAGGGCACTGGTGAAAAACGCTGACTTAATTCTGTTTGATGAGCCTTTGGTCAACCTCGACTACAAACTGCGTGAAGAGCTTCGTCAGGAAATGCGTGAACTGTTTGCCGAGCGCAACACCATTGCGGTTTACGCCACCACAGAGCCTAACGAAGCGCTTGCTCTTGGCGGTAATGTGGTTCTGATGCACGAAGGCAAGGTGATTCAATCCGGGCCAACCGCAGAGGTATATCACCACCCATCTTCAGTCACCAGCGCTGAACTCTTTGGTGAACCGCCCATTAATTTGATCCGTGGCCGTGTCGGCGGCGGAAACGTCTCTTTCGACGAACACATTCACTTTCCACTCAACACTGACCTTGGTGAATTAACTGACGGGGAATATCAGTTTGGCATCCGCCCTAACCACCTCAGTTTGGTGCCGAACAATGATGACGATTTAGAGCTGACCGTTGATGTCGAACTGGCGGAGATCAGCGGTAGTGAAACTTTCCTGCACGTCAGAAACCGCGACATCAATATGGTGCTCCACTTACCGGGGGTTCACGACTACGACGTTGATCAGAAGATCAGTATTTATGTGCCTACCCACAAGCTTTATGTCTTCGATGAGTCACAAAAGCTCATTCAGTCTGCGCGTCGCGTCCAGTCAACGCCGGGCATAGGGGGGTAACAATATGGCAGAAATCATTCTTAATTCCTTGGCACATTCCTACAAGGCTTCACCTCAAAGCCGCGAGGATTATGCTATCCGGAAAATGACCCACACCTGGCGCAATGGCGGTGCCTACGCCTTGTTAGGCCCTTCCGGTTGCGGCAAAAGCACCATGCTGAACATTATCTCCGGCCTGCTGACACCGTCGGAAGGGGAAGTGATGTTTGACAACCAGGATGTCAGCCGACTTGCACCACAAGAGCGCAACATCGCGCAGGTTTTCCAGTTTCCTGTGGTGTACGACACCATGACGGTATACGACAACCTCGCCTTTCCACTTCGCAACATGAAAACACCGGAAGCCAAGGTACGTTCACGTGTCAGTGAAGTGGCTGAGCTCTTGGAACTCAATAGAGTGCTGGATAAACGCGCCAGCAACCTCAACGCAGATGAAAAACAGAAAGTCTCCATGGGTCGCGGTCTGGTGCGTGAAGATGTCTCCGCCATTCTGTTCGATGAACCACTGACGGTTATTGACCCACATCTGAAATGGAAACTGCGCCGCAAGCTTCGCCAGATCCATGAACAGTTCAACATCACCATGATTTACGTGACCCACGATCAGCTCGAAGCCGCCACCTTCGCAGAAGAGATCGCCGTGATGTTTGACGGGACAATTGTACAGTTTGGCTCTCCACGCGAACTGTTCGAGCGCCCCAACCACACTTTCGTGGGTTTTTTCATTGGCAGCCCCGGCATGAACCTCTTGCCTGTTCAGCGCTCCGCTGACGGCAATGTGTCTTTTGAAGACATGCCCATCACCCTAACGGACGCCCAGCGCCAGATGCTGGAAAACAACAGTAGCAACAACATCAAGGTCGGAATACGCCCTGAGTTTGTGCATGTGTGGCAGGAAAAACGGGAGGATTCTTGGGAAGTGCCCATACAGCACGTTGAAGATTTGGGCACCTACAAAATCGTCACCGCGATGTTCGGTACCCAACCTATCAAACTGCGCATCGCTGAAGAAGCGCCGATTCCTCAAGGACGCGCCCATATCAGCTTCCCAGCTCAGTGGCTGAAGCTCTACATCGATGAGTATCTGGCCGGAGAGCCGGAAGAAAGCACAAGCGCGACAGGAGGTCAGGATGCAAACTAAGACGGAAAATAACCGCGCCTGGCTGCTGGTACTCCCAGTATTCCTGCTGGTCGCCTTCTCCGCCATCATCCCGTTGATGACGGTGGTGAACTACTCGATTCAGGATATTTTCGATCAGAACACACGCTACTTCGTGGGTACAGAATGGTACAAGGAAATCCTGAACGACCCACGTTTACACGACTCTCTGGTTCGTCAGTTTATCTACTCTTTCTGCGTACTGGCGATTGAAATCCCGCTGGGTATCGCGGTGGCGCTGTGCATGCCTGCACGCGGGTTTAAAGCCTCACTGGTGTTAATCGTTCTTGCCATTCCACTTCTTATCCCCTGGAACGTTGTCGGCACCATCTGGCAGATATTCGGGCGGGCAGATATCGGCTTACTCGGCTGGTTCCTCAACAACATTGGGGTGGAATACAACTATGCCTCCGATCCGGTCGATGCGTGGATTACCGTGCTGGTGATGGATGTCTGGCACTGGACATCTCTTGTTGCCCTGCTTTGTTACTCCGGCCTTCGAGCTATTCCGGATGTTTACTATCAAGCCGCGAAAATCGACCGCGCATCGAACTGGGCTGTGTTCCGCTACATTCAACTGCCCAAACTGAAGAGTGTGCTGCTCCTCGGTGTCCTGCTGCGGTTTATGGACAGCTTCATGATCTATACCGAGCCCTTCGTACTGACAGGCGGTGGTCCGGGTAACGCCACCACTTTCCTTTCACAGGCATTAACCAAGATGGCTGTCGGTCAGTTTGATATCGGCCCTGCCGCCGCCTTCTCGATCATCTACTTCCTCATCATTTTACTGGTGTGTTGGGTGTTCTATACCGCAATGACCAACATGGACAAAAGGAGCTAAGCCATGAACAGAAAAACCTTTGGCCTGCTCGCCTACATTGTGTTTCTGATGACGCCGATTTACTGGCTGCTGATGATGTCATTTAAAACCAACGAAGAGATTTTAGGTGGCCTCACCTTCTGGCCACAGAGCTTCACGTTAGAGAACTATGCAGTCATCTTCTCCGATCCAAGTTGGTATTCGGGGTATCTGAACTCACTCACCTACGTGAGTATAAACACCCTGCTATCACTGGCGGTTGCGCTGCCTGCCGCTTATGCGTTCTCGCGCTATAAGTTTATCGGCGACAAGCACCTCTTTTTCTGGCTGCTGACCAACAGAATGGCGCCACCTGCAGTATTCCTGCTGCCCTTCTTCCAGCTCTACAGCTCCGTGGGTTTGTTCGATACCCATATCGCTGTGGCACTCGCCCACTGCCTTTTCAACGTACCGCTCGCGGTATGGATTCTGGAAGGCTTTATGAGCGGCGTGCCAAAGGAAATCGATGAAACCGCCTATATCGATGGATACAGCTTCCCGCGCTTCTTTGGGCGGATCTTTATCCCGATGATCCGCTCAGGGATCGGTGTCACCGCTTTCTTCTGCTTTATGTTCAGCTGGGTTGAACTGCTGCTGGCACGAACACTGACTTCTGTAAACGCTAAACCCATTGTGGCGACCATGACCCGAACCGTCAGTGCATCAGGCATCGATTGGGGTGTGCTCGCTGCAGCGGGTGTGTTGACCATTGTTCCCGGCCTGTTGGTGATTTGGTTCGTGCGTAACCACGTAGCCAAAGGCTTTGCACTTGGACGTGTATAAGGAGAAATGACATGAATTGGATGGCCTGGACACTCCCGAGCGCCCTGTTTTTTATCACCATTGCCTGCATGTTGGTGGCAATGACCGTATTCGAAGTACTCCGTCCTTGTGTGGAAAGGAAAGGATTTTTGCCTATCCGCACAACCCGGGGTGATCGACTCTTTATAGGACTGCTCGGCAGTGCCTATATCCACCTTTTCTTCATCGGAATGACGGATCTGCCTATCTGGTATCCCTTCGGGATCGCCATCGTGTGGCTTATCTCGGTTTTACGTTGGGGTTAGGACAAAACGACAAAGGAGCGAAACTATGAAGCAATTGCCTGCTGTAAACAAATGGACACCACTTGGGTTCATGATCAGCTTGCTACTGGCACCGGCGGCCCTCGCCGATCAGTACAGCGACGCAGCAAAGAAGTGGGTTGGCGATGAGTTTACCCCTTCCACGCTAAGCCAAGAGGAACAGCTCAAGGAAATGGCCTGGTTTACAGACGCTGCCAAACCTTTCCGTGGCATGGAAATCAAGGTTGTCTCAGAAACCATTACCACCCATGAGTATGAGTCCAAAGTGCTGGCGAAAGCCTTCGAGGAAATTACCGGCATCAAGGTCACTCATGACCTGATTCAGGAAGGCGACGTGGTGGAAAAACTGCAAACGGAGATGCAGTCTAACCGCAGTATCTACGATGCCTATATCAATGACTCTGATTTGATTGGTACCCACTTCCGCTACGGCAAAGTTTTCCCAATCAGCGATTACATGGTGGGTGAAGGGAAAGACGTGACCCTGCCTACTTTGGATTTGGACGATTTCATTGGCATCAGTTTCACCACCGGCCCGGACGGCAAAATCTACCAACTGCCTGATCAGCAGTTCGCTAACCTCTACTGGTTCCGCGCCGACTGGTTTGCCCGTGATGACCTGAAAGCCAAGTTCAAAGAGATTTACGGCTATGAACTCGGTGTACCGGTTAACTGGTCTGCCTATGAAGACATCGCTGAATTTTTCTCTGTTCACGTAAAAGAGATCGATGGCGAGCGCGTGTACGGCCACATGGATTACGGTAAAAAAGACCCGTCTCTGGGTTGGCGCTTCACTGACGCATGGTTCTCAATGGCAGGTGCCGGTGACAAAGGCATTCCAAACGGTACACCCGTTGATGAGTGGGGTATCCGTGTTGAAGGCTGTTCACCTGTAGGCTCCAGCGTTGAGCGTGGCGGCGCGACTAACGGCCCTGCGGCTGTTTATGCCACCACCAAATACGTTGATTGGTTAAGTGATTACGCGCCACCAGAAGCACAGGGCATGACCTTCTCGGAAGCAGGTCCGGTTCCAGCACAGGGTTCTATCGCTCAGCAAATCTTCTGGTATACCGCCTTTACTGCTGACATGACCAAACCGGGTCTGGCAGTTGTGAACGAAGATGGCACGCCAAAATGGCGCATGGCACCTTCACCTCGCGGTCCTTACTGGGAAGATGGCATGAAACTCGGTTATCAGGATGCCGGTTCATGGACTCTGATGAAATCGACCGATCCAAAACGCCGCATGGCGGCATGGCTATACGCGCAGTTTACTGTCGCGAAATCCGTGTCTCTTAAGAAAACTTTGGTGGGTCTGACGCCTATCCGTGAGTCTGATATCAACTCTCAGGCAATGACAGATGTGGCACCGAAGCTGGGTGGCTTGGTGGAATTCTACCGCAGCCCTGCTCGCGTTCAGTGGACACCAACCGGCACCAACGTGCCTGACTATCCAAAACTGGCGCAACTGTGGTGGCAATTTATTGCGGAAGCAGCAAACGGCGAGAAAACACCTCAGGAAGCACTGGACGGTTTGGCGAAAGCGCAAGACCGCGTACTTCAGCGTCTTGAGCGTGCAAAAGTACAAGGCGACTGTGGTCCTAAGCTGAACAAGCCACGTGATGCCGAATACTGGCTGAATCTGCCGGGTGCACCGAAAGCCAAGCTGAGTAACGAGAAGCCGCAAGGCCAGACCATCAACTACGATGAACTGCTCCAGCAATGGAAGTCAGCAATGTAAATATTGAAGTAAAGAGCAACGACGACGAGATGTTTTGTCTTGTTGAAGATGTAATACCAATCACAGTAGGTAGGTGATCAGAGATAGCATAGGAAAAATGCTCGAGAACAAGGCAAAAAATTTCGATAAGTAGTTCTTCTACAATCAAATTTTTCAACGCAGTTATCGAGTATTTTAACAAGCTAGGATGAGCAGATACTTACTACGATTGGTATAATGTAACGAGTCCAAGTAAGCAAAACGCCTGCTATCGCAGGCGTTTTTATTTTGCGAAGGTTTGTCACCCCGCCCCTCAGATCGATTTAGCCTTTCCCCGCTCAGAACCCGGCATATGCGTTTTGATCATCCGCTCCAGTTCCGCTTTGCTAACCGGCTTGGCAATATAATCATCCATGCCGCATCTCAGGCATTCATCCCTGTCCTGCGCCGTCGCGTTAGCGGTCAAGGCAACAATCGGTGTATGAGGCGCATATTCATGCTCACGAAGGAGTCGGGAAGCCTGATAACCATCCATGATAGGCATTTGGCAGTCCATAAAGATCAGATCGAACATACCTTCTTTGCAATAATCGATCGCCACCTGTCCGTTTTCGGCGACCACTACTTCCACCCCAAGTTTCCCAAGCATGGCCTGTGTCACCCTCTGGTTCACCAAAGTGTCTTCCACCACCAACACACGGCCTGAGTAGGTCGAAGGTTCAGCCAAACCAATCTCTTTCGACGCTTGCTCTTCTTTGTGAGCCGACATGGAAATCACGCCGAGTTTCGCCTGTTGTCCACGGAGGATGCGCGTGAGGTGATTGCGAAGATCGTTAAACTTATACGGTCTGGAAAGGTACCCTTCGATGTTGAAACTCTCCAGCTTCACATTGTCATGTACTTCCGGCGCGGCGGTGATCATCATCAAGCTCGGGCAACGCTTACCAAAACGCTTGCGTAATTTAGAAGCGATCGAAAAGCCATCTGAATTCGGCATCAATTTATCCAGAATAACGATTTTGAACGGCTTAGCCGTGTCGATGCGCTCTGCGATCATCTCTTCCGCATCTTCAGGATGGACACAACATGTCACCTGACAGCCCAAGTTACCCAATTGTGCACTGGTGATCCGCATGTTCAAACGGCTGTCGTCCACCAGTAGCATGGCAGCGTCAGAGAAAAGCATGGCATCAACCGGAGTTGCTTCCGGCATTTGTGCGCGCTCGAAAGTCACGGTGAAGAAGAAACGGCTTCCTTCTCCTTCCTGACTTTCCACTTCAATGTGACCACCCATGAGTTCGACGATCTGACTCGAAATCGCAAGACCCAATCCCGTTCCGCCAAAGTTGCGGCTCATGCTGCCATCAGCCTGTTCAAACTTTTCAAAAATGGTGTCGAGTTTGTCGGCGGGTATACCAATCCCCGTGTCCTTAACATCAAAGCGCACCGTGATTTGATCCCCTGCCTCATCAACCTGCTGGATATCAACACGCACACTGCCACTTTGGGTGAACTTCACAGCGTTCCCGACCAGATTAATCATCACCTGTCGAAGGCGCGGCGCATCACCCATCAGTAGTGGTGACAGATCCTGATCGAGGCTACATTCGAACTCCAGCCCTTTTTCCTTGGTGCGAAGCCGGAACAAGTGCTCGATGTCTTTGCAAAGCTCAAACAGGTTGAGCTCAACAAAGTCCAGTTCCAGCTTACCCGCTTCGATTTTTGAGAAGTCGAGAATATCGTTGATGATATCGAGCAGCGACAATGATGACGTTTCCAGCATTTCGATAAACTCGCGCTGTTCGTCGTCCAAACGGGTGCCTTTCAGCAATGATGCCATCCCAATGATGCCGTTCATTGGCGTGCGGATTTCATGGCTCATGTTGGCCAGAAATTCACTCTTTTTCTGGTTAGCCATTTCCGCCTGTATCTTGGCGTTTTTCAGCTCCGCGCTGTATTCGCGCATTTTCTCTATCGTGTCGTTGTACTGGGTGTACAGCGTCACCAGTTCTTCGCCCATTTTTTTGTTCGGACGCTCAATCGGCTGCGGCAAGTTATCAACCCCAAACTTGGTTACACCATGAGACATCCAGACCAGTGGACGGACGACATCAACATACACGATAAAGAACACCAAACCACCAAGCACCAGCGTTGCGCCACCCAGGAAAAGCAGCAGCATGACAAAGCGTTCGATCAGCGCGTTGTAAATACCTTCAAGGCCCACTTCAACTTGCAGGTAGCCCAGTTGATAGGTCTTGCCAAATTGCTGATGAACCAATGGCCATTGGTAAGAAAACTTGGGTTCAAGCGGCATTTCACCGAATTCCGCCAGTGTCCGTCCATCATCAAAAACACGGATATAACTAATGTCAGGATCCCGGAAAATCCCTTGCGCGGTGACTTGCAACTGGGTGGTGTCTTCCTGCCAGACACTGTTAGTAATACTGGCCAGATCGGTCTTTTGAATCAGCAACGCATTTTGACGCATCTGTTCAGTGCGTGCCTGATAATCCAAATACAAGGCAAACGCCGCTACCAAGAATGCAAGAAGACTACAAATGAGAAGAACACGGCCCACTAAACGTGCTGCCATGCTGGAAGGCGGAGGAAGATTCTCTTTTTGATTCAACATAGTCTAGGCTTATTAATGTCTTAAATTTAAAGCACCTACCTTTAAGAATAGCCACGATTTGTAAACTTGGATGGTCAAAACTATGTCCGAAAAGAAATCCATTCCCAGCGTCCTTTATCGTGTCATCGGCGTGCCGGTGATATTTGCTCTGCTCTCTGCCACCGCTTCAGCAACAGTGTTGGAATACTTTGTGATACAAGATCAGGCCGAGCCACTGCAGATACAAACCAAAGGTGAGAACCATCGTGGCATTGTCACCGATGTTTTAAAACAGGCTTTCGACGGCACTGAGCACCAATTGGTCATCCACACTTATCCGTTTAATCGCTATCTTGCCGAGCTCAATAAGCATAAAGACAAAAATTGGGTCACCTATGGCAGCCCCGCTTGGGGCGATATGCAGGCCGCCAATCTTTCCGCATACCCGATTTTAGAAGTTGAGCACAGCATCCTCAGCCGGGCAGATTCTGATTTTGTTTACCAAACCCCGGAAGATTTAAACGGAAAAATCGCGGTGCTCCTGTTCGGGTTCGACTATCCCGGCCTTGAAGAGCAAATAGAAAAAGGGGCAGTCAGTGAAGTACGGGTCAAGAACTACGATTCGGCTTTCCGTGTGGTTGATCGCCTTAAAAGTGTCGGCGGCTTCGTTGAAATGGATCTCAGGCTGAAATACCACCTCAAACGCCTTGGCTTCACTCAAAACGATTACACCCTGTTTGAGGTTAACAACCTGATCCCGAAATACAACATCCACTTGGCCTATTCACCGGGAATTGACCCAGAACTGCAACAATTCATGGACAAGCGATTACAAGAGATGCGCAATAACGGTCAGCTGGCAAGCATCATCAGCGACTATCTGTAACTGCGGCCATCGGGAGAACGTAGCGATATGCAAGCAGTGAAGAAAGATTCGACAGACAGTTTTTACCGACTTTTGTCAGTAGGAGCCCGGCTCAACATCGAGCTTTCTGACGATCCCAAAAAGACGCAGGTCACCTCCCGCATTGTTGGCTATCGTAAAGATCAGTTTTTGCTGATTGACTGCCCAAGCGGTCAGGATCCCATCATCGAACGCTTTTTTATTCCCAACAACGAGCTGATTATCCGAGCCATTACAGACAGCGAATTCCGCGACGTCATTGCGTTCCGCTCATTGGTCATGGGTGTGATTCAAAAGCCCATCCGCCTATTGATTGTGTCATTGCCGGAAAGTATTGCCCACCGACAAATCCGGCAGGAACCCCGTATAGATACCAACCTTACTCTACGCGCTGAAGCGGACGAAGGCCCATTCAAAGCACGGCTAATCGATTACTCCGTTTCAGGTTGTTGCCTTTCAGCCTCGGGCGACGAACACCTTTTCTTCGAAGATGAAACCCTGAAAATTCATATTGAATATGGCAGTGATCTACGAGGTGTCATCACCGGAAAAGTCGTTACCGTGAACAATGACAAAGAACCGCCAACCGCAGGCATTCGTTTTGATGAGAGCAGCTCTACGCTGCGTAAAGAGTTTTTCTACCAGTTGCTATTCGACATGCGGGTGAACGACAGATCGCTGGACGTTTAACGAAGAACAGGCCGATTGGCCTGTTCCAAGTTTTAAGGGGGGTTTTAAGAGCGGTTTAACCTGCATCCAACACACCTCTGCGGATTTGGTCGAGTTCAATCGACTCAAACAGTGCCTGGAAGTTACCTTCACCGAAGCCTTGATTACCTTTACGCTGGATGATCTCAAAGAAAACGGGTCCAATCACAGTGTCGGTAAAAATCTGCAGCAAAATGCCTGTTTCCACATTGCCATCAATCAGCACGCGCAGTTCTCGTAACTGATCAACACTCTCTTCATGGCCTTCTACGCGGTCATTCACTTTCTCATAGTAAGTGTCTGGTGTGTCCATAAAGCGCATGCCCCGGCTTCTCAGCGACTCGACAGTTTTGTAGATGTCCTCAGTGCTGAGGGCAATATGTTGAATACCTTCGCCGTTGTACTCTTTGAGGTATTCCGCGATTTGGGATTTATCATCGCTGGACTCATTAATTGGGATGCGGATTTTGCCACAGGGTGCAGTAAGGGCGCGGGATTTTAGCCCCGTCAGCTTGCCTTCAATATCAAAGAAACGGATTTCCTTGAAGTTCGCAATACGGTCGTAGAAATCGGCCCACACATCCATATTGCCTTTCTCCACGTTGTGGGTCAGGTGATCAATCACCTGTAGTCCCGCATCAGAGGCTGCAAGACGTTCACGCCAGTCCGGGTAGTAGTCAAAATCGATGTCATAGATTTCCTTGTCGCCATATCGGTCAACAAGGTAGAGGTAAGAATCACCAATGCCGTGGATAGCAGGGATATTCAGTTCCATCGGCCCCACACGTGCATCGCACGCCGTTGCGCCTTGTTTCACCGCGTAGTCGACGGCATGTCGTGCATCTTTCACCCTGAACGCCATAGCGTTCACACTGGCGCCATGCGCTTTGGCGAAACCCTCTGCCTGAGAATCAATTTCACCATTAACTATGAAATTGATATCTCCCTGACGGTATAGCCACACGTCTTTGTGCTTGTGCTTGGCGATTTCCGCAAACCCCATCAGTGAAAACAGGTTTTTCAGATCAGCAATGCCTTTGGCATTCGGCGCGGTATATTCCACAAATTCGAAGCCGTCAGTCCCCATTGGGTTGATTGTCGTCGTTGCCATCGTTAATCCTCCTACCAAGCGATCCCTTGCAATGGGTCGCAACACTCAAAAGTTGTTACGACCTTGTTAATTCACCTAAATAGAAATAGCAGTCGGTAACGGCAGAAGGCAACGCAAGCGCGCGTGCTACAGGTGAGCACGGTGTAAAGAGGATTTTGTACATGGAGATTGACAGTGAATCACAACCCCTTATTGAATAAGGAACTTTTGTGCAAGTTCGACAGGTTCTACTTCTTCACCACACAGATCATCGCCCCAATCTGGCCCAAGCATCACCGCATCATTAGCGAGATCCACCAGCCATTCCTCCACGAACTCCTCAACAGAAATGGCAACAGGTGCAAAGTCAGCCCACTCATCAATACAGTGAATTTCCGCCGCTTCACGGGATGACCAAAACGGCATTACATCCGTATCTTCGTAGATAGCTGAATCACAAATCACCCAACCATCTTTACAGTGTAAACCCCATATCGCGCCCGTTTCTCGGGAAGCGTGCACGAAATGCTCTAAAGGCGTGGTGTTCTCGGTCGTCATGCAGGCTCTCCTATGCATCGCAATAATTGACCAGTCAGCGGGAAATCAGTTTTCCCAACTTCTCAATCTATGCGCCATGAGAGCAAAGGCGTGTATTAAAAGTGAGGATCGTGCAGAAGCGCTTGCAAACTGGCCTTAACGTCGGTTTTGCGCCTTACGAAAAGCAGCGGGTGTGCTGCCGACACGTTGCTTGAACTGCTGGGAAAGGTGTTGTTGAGAAGAGAAACCACAGGCGTCGGCAATCTCCGCAAGCGGCAGAATATTCTCTTGAAGCAGATCTTTGGCGCGGGCAATGCGGCGTGACAACACATACTGGTGTGGCGTGCAGTCGAAGCTGACTTTAAACATACGCGCGAAATGGAACTCACTGAGCTGAGTCAGTGTTGCCAAATCGCTTAAGGAAAAAGACTGCATCAGGTGGCTTTCAATGAAATCTATCACCAGCCGCTGGTTTTGGGGCGACAAGCCACCTTGTGATTGCGGCAATTGCAGTGGCAACTGACAATAACGGCGCACCAAGTGAAGCAACAGCATTTGCTGGGCGTGAGACATCATCAGCTTATCAGTCTCGCTTTCCCAATCCAGTTGCAGCATGGTCTGGCGCACCAATTGGTTGACGAAAGGATCATCAACAAAGGTGCACTCTTTAAGCTCAATATGCCGACCTTCTTTATCAAACACCTGCTCAGCAAAGTTCTGAAGATGCTTCTGTTCGAAGTAGAAATGGAAGAAGCTGAAAGGATCGGCAAAAGACCATTGCGAGCGATGATCCGTCGGCATCAGACACAGCTTGTCTTCACCGCCAAACATGTCACCACCGGACAGACATCGCTTGGTATTCTGCCCACCGCTAAGATAAAAACTCAACGTATGATGACCCGGCTTTTCATAGCTGGCACTGCCGTGGCTGTTACTCCATACGGCTGATCCCAGGCCATTGTCCTGCCAGATTTCATTGTGCAGCCGCGCCGTGTTGTCCTTCAACACGTTGTAAACTCGCTGCCTTTTGAGGGTTTGAGACGAATCCTTGTCCATTGATATACCACTCCTTTCTCGACCCAATATATCGGCACTTCCTCTGGTTGAACATGCTTAGAAGGAAAAAAGCGCAAGAATCTATAAAAACCGCAGGATGCTGAAAGCCTAAAAAATGTCTCGGAGATAGATTGGCGAAAAAACAACGATAGTTGGCTGATGTAAGGATAAGGGAAGTTATGAACGCAACGCTGTATGTCATCACGGTATTAATCTGGGGAACCACCTGGTTGGCGATTGCCTTCCAGATTGGAGACACCCCGGTTGTTGTTTCAGTGGGATGGCGATTTGCTATCGCATCCGCTGCACTTCTGGCTTGGCTTGCCCTACGCGGCAAGCTGCCCCGACTTTCCAAAGAAAACCACAAAATGGCGGTGCTGCTGGCGCTTTGCCTGTTCTCCAATAACTTTCTCTGTTTCTATTTCGCTACCCAGTACATCCCAAGTGGGCTCAACGCGGTCGTCTTTTCCCTCGCCCCGATCCTGAATGCGCTCAACCTATGGTGGCTTGAGAAAAAACGTCCCGACGCATCTTTCATCCAAGGGGCACTCATGGGTTTTTCTGGCATCTTGATGCTGTTTGGCGCCCAGTTCATTCACTCCGCCATGGATCTCACCATTTTGCTCGGCCTTGGGGTCACCTTTGTTGGCACTTACTTCTTTTCCATGGGTAATCTGGTTTCTGCCCGCGCACAACAAAAAGGTATGCCACTGTTGCCAACCACGAGCTGGGCCATGGGTTATGGCGCGCTGTACCTGTTCACCATCGCCTTGTTCATGGGTCATTCACTCGCCTTCACCACCACGCCGCTGTATGTATCCGCGTTGGTCTATCTCGCCATCATCGGCTCTGTGGTCGGTTTCAATACTTACCTTGCGTTGGTTGGGCGCATTGGCGCGGCTAAAGCGGCTTACTGCACCGTCCTCTTCCCGCTGGTTGCCTTGTCTTTATCGACCATTTTTGAAGGCTATGAATGGACATGGCAATCGGTGCTCGGCGTGATGCTGGTGGTTGGTGGAAACCTGAGAGTGTTTGGCTTACCAGAGCCTGTAAAACGCTGGTACCACGCACACCGCTAAGCGCTCGATTTTTTATTCTGCCGCCAGCTGAATAACCCAAACCATGCTGATCAAAACCGGCCAAAGCCACGATGGGATGCCAAGCGTAAATGAGTGTTTGGTTGGTTGCTTTTTCATCGTCTTGCCCTCTCTTGTTTGATTGGGTGATTAAAGCGAACAAAGCGGGCAATACAGGCTTTAAGTAATGGCATTATGGCGAACAATAGTGACCAAAATATGGCAGTAACGTTCACGCTACCTAGGAATACCGAGATGGACAAAATTACCCTGGCCGACAAATTTTCTCTATTTGATGAAGTCTGGACGCCCAAAATCATCGCCGAATCTAACGGACAGTTGGTCAAGATTGCTAAAGGCAGCGGCGAGTTGGTCTGGCATAGCCATGAGAATGAGGATGAACTGTTTCTGGTGCTGAAGGGTCAGCTGACCTTAAAGCTTCGCGACATAGACATTGTGCTCAATCCGGGAGAATTGTTTGTGGTGCCAAAAGGTGTGGAACATTGTCCAGAGGCAAAGGAAGATACTCACTTCATGATGATTGAACCAGCGTCCACCCAGCACACAGGCGCGCTGGAAACTGATGTCACAGTGTCAGCAGATGCGCAGGAGTGGATTTAGACCTTAAAGTTGTAACTGGTCTCGCCAGCATTCGGCGTGATGGTTTTTTCGACCTGTTTTAAGAGTTGCTGCTGACCTTGGGTGTAAGCGGAGAATTTCGCCATTTTGGCTTCCTGCTCCGCTACGCGGTCTATCAAACCGCGGTAATCACCGCGCTGTGGCGAATCTTCCTGTGCTTTATCCGCCTGCATTTTCTCTTCGCGCTCTTTTCGGAGCATTTCCGCTCGTTCTGCGGGAGTCAACGACTGATCAGTTTTCACGCCTTCATTACGCGCACCATACTGCGCCTCATCTTTCTCACGCTGACGCGCGCTGAGGTACATGTTGTTCGAGTAGCTGGCGTTGATCAGATTTGGCATTGCCCTTTCCTGTCAGCAATTCATTTTACACATCGGGATCTTAAATTTAGTACAGGGTACTAGGGGCTGCTGACCTTTTGTGGTTAAATTTTGTTCTCGCTATAAGCGTTTTAGGCGCGGCGAGGTGTGTGCTGCCTAGTCATTCTAAGCAAATACACCTCAACAAAGCATAAAACGCTTAGAGCAGAACCCTTCGGGCAGCGTTTGTGGGGAATTTCTGCTGCGTTATCAGCTTCTCATGTAGGCTCGCTACACATCGAAGCCTCTGCCTTGCATAAAATCCCCCACAAAACTGCTGCAAAAATCACCACAAAAAGGTCAACAGCCCCTAAAGTACGGCATATATTTTCCTTTCTCATTTATCCGGATAAAAAAGCGAGCGTTATACAATAACGCCCGCTCCTGATTCTAACGGTCTGATATGTCGATTATTGCTTGAAAGTACGCTGACGCGTTTTTTCCAGCTTCTCAAGAATCTTGTCGATACGGTCTGGGTGAACCATATATTGTTGGAAACCCTTCATGCCTTCTTTCGCCATCGCAGGATCGGTATCTCGGTCGTAGAACTGCGCCGTACCCGCCGCTTCACCTAACATCACCACGCCTGCGTTCAGATATTCATCGTCTTTAGGGGTCGCTTTGTTATTGGTCGGGATTTGCAGTAGCGCTTCGTTAATCATGGTCTGGATTTCAGGCTGCGCCACAAACGCCAAGAACCTACGCGCATCTTCTTTGTTCTTTGCTTTGGAAGGAATATGCAGGGTATCCATCGGCGCGTCTTCCGCCATTGGCACACTGGCATCAATCACAGGGAACTGGAAAAAGCCCATGTTTGGACGCACTTCATCGGTAAAGTTTGCCGCGAGGAAGTTACCCATCAGGTACATCGCTGCTTCACCGTTGTACAGGAAGGGCTGGGCTTCCTGCCAAGAGTAAGATGCATGGTTGTCGAGATAGTAGCCCGGCTCAACCAGATCATTCCATTTTTCGAATACGGCTTTCACGCGTGGGTCGGTGTAAGGCACTTTGCCATCCATCAGATCGATGTGGAAATCGAGACCATTCACGCGCATGTTCAGATAATCGAACCAACCCGCTGCAGTCCAAAGATACTTGGTACCGATCGTAAATGGCGTCACGCCGTTGTCTTTGAGAGTTTTAGAGGCAGCGACCAAGTCATCCCATGTTTTAGGCACCGCAATACCGTATTTATCGAACAGGTCTTTGCGGTAGTAGATACCCCATTGGTAATAGGTATAAGGCACCCCGTATTGCTTGCCGTTGACGCTCATCGCAGGCATAGCGCTGGCAAAATCTTTGTCCATGCCATTGGCTTGCCACATGTCGCTCACGTCTTCAAACAAACCACGGTCGACGAAGGTTTTCATTCGGTTACCCGCATACCAGAACACCACATCCGGCGGAGAAGTTACCAGCCAGTTACGAATCGTGGTCTTGTAAGCTTCGTGGTCATACAGGTTGTATTTCACCGTGATATCCGGGTTCGCCTGTTCGAACTTTTCAATCACCTCGGCCCAAGCTTTCTTTGGGGCTGGGTCTGAGGCATCAGAGTTAATCACCAGCGTCCCTGCGGTTACTGAACCACTGAGCGCCAGCATCAGAGCGCTGATCATGCCCATGCTTTTCTTAGCAAGCGTTCTCATATCCTTCATCCTTACTTTCGTTAAACCGGGATCAGCCTTTGGTTGCGCCCAAGGTTAATCCAGCAATAAAGTGGCGTTGCATCGTGAAAAACAGTGCCACAGGCGGAAGTGCAGCGATCACCGCGCCTGCCGACATGTACTGCCAGGATGCAAGCCATTGTCCTTGCAATGCGTTCAGGCCTGCCGTGACAGGACGAACTTCATCGCTTTGAACCAGCACCAGAGCCCAGAAAAAGTCATTCCAAATAAAGGTAAAGACCAAAACAGACAATGCTGCCAGTGCGGGTCTCACCAAAGGGAGAACCACATACCAGAAAATGCGCCACTCACTGACCCCTTCCACACGCGCTGCCTCAATCAGAGCATCGGGAATGCCAATCATAAAGTTACGCATAAATAAGGTGCAGAAACCGGCTTGGAAGGCGACATGGAAGAAAATCAGCGCCCAGTGGGTGTCATACAGACCAAAGCTGATGGTGAGGTCGCGAACTGGGATCATCAAAATCTGAAACGGAACAAAGTTACCGCCGATAAACAGAGCAAACAGCCAGATATTGGCGCGGAACTTATATTTGGCCAGTGCATAACCTGCGAGGGTCGAGAGCACTACCGCCCCCGCCACCGCGGGAATACAAATCAGCAAGCTGTTCAGCAGATAGCGTCCCATCGGAGTTGCGGTGAACACCTGTGTGTAGTTTTCGACCAGCTGCAGTTCATCCGGCATACCCCAGTAATTACCCGCGTTAATGTCAGCGATAGAGCGCACAGATGTCATCAACACCGCCGCGAGGGGGATCAGCCAAAGACACACAGCAATGTAGAGCGAGATGCGATACGTGGCGTTGACGAATTTGCCGCGCTGTTCAATCGGTCTTGGAAACATATCAACGCTCTCCTTTCAGCATTCGCCACAGGAACCAGGCGATATAGATATCCATAATCAGGAAGAGCACCACGGCGACCGCCGCACCATAACCCATGCGGTAATTGAAAATAGACTCTTCATACATCAGGTACGCCAATACCGTTGAGCTGCCCCACGGACCACCTGCCGTCATGGTCGCCACTAAATCAAATGACCTCAGCGCGCCAATCACCGTCACAACCACCGCGATGAAAGTGGCGGGTTTGAGCTGCGGTACCACCACGTACCACATCATTCGCCAGCCTTTTGCACCATCAAGGCGCGCCGCTTCCAGCTGTTCGGGGTCGAGGTTGTTGAGACCCGTCAGGTAGAGAATCATGCAATAGGCCACCTGAGGCCAAAGCCCGGCCGCGATGATGCCGTACGTCACCAGATCTTCATCAGCCAGAATCGAAATAGGATCAAACCCCAGCGCGACAATAAATTGCGTCAGCAAACCAAATGACGGGTCATAGAACCAAGCGAATACCAAGCCCACCACCACTTGCGAGATCACGAAGGGGAAGAAGAACAGCGCCTTAATAAGACGGATACCTGCCACTTGTTGATTGAGAAAGAGGGCAATCAGAAGGCCAATCGGGGGGGCAAGCATGAAAAGGATCATCCAGAGGAAGTTGTTCACCAAAGAGGTGTAAAACGCGTCTGAATCGAAAAGCTCAATGTAGTTTTCCCAGCCAACCCAGGTTTTTTCTCCCAGACCGTCCCACTCAAAGAAGCTGAGCCATACACTTTGACCAATGGGATAAAGCACATATATCGCGAAGACAACAATGGCGGGGGCAAGGAAAAACCAAGGCGCCATTGCCAACTGACTTCGCTGAACAGCGGAAGGCTTGGATGCTGATGAGGAATGCACAGTCATATTACGTCCTGTTTTTCTAACGTTGATGAACCAACAACGCGCGATATCCGACGCATTTTTTGTTACTAAAATGTAACCAACGCGAGTTCATTGTTTAAAACTAGTTCACAAAATCGACAATGTAAACGTTTCCATTCGTCGAAAAACCGCCTATTTTTAGAAAAGGGTGACCGAAACGACGAAATTCGAATCACCAAAAAGAAACTGATTGCATAGGGACCGCGGTATGGCCGACATCACACTGAGAAAAGTTATTAAGAGCTTCGGTAAAATCGAAACGATTCACGGTATCGACCTGGATATCAGCGGGGGAGAGTTCGTGGTGTTTGTTGGCCCTTCCGGTTGCGGCAAGTCTACGTTGCTGCGCCTGATTGCGGGTCTTGAAACCATTTCTGATGGCACCATCTCCATCGATGGCACAGAGGTGAATGATGTTGACCCGGCAGACCGTGGTGTCGCCATGGTGTTCCAGTCTTATGCGCTTTACCCTCACATGACGGTGCGGGAAAACATGGGTTTTGGCCTGAAAATGAACGGCGTCGACAAAGCGGAAATCGACAAGCACGTCGACCGCGCTGCCAAAACCCTGCAACTTGAAGCCCTGCTGGACAGAAAACCCAAAGCGTTGTCTGGTGGTCAACGCCAGCGTGTGGCGATTGGTCGCGCTATTGTGCGGGATCCTAAAGTCTTCCTGTTCGATGAACCGCTCTCTAACCTGGATGCGGAACTTCGCGTTGAAATGCGTCTGCAGATTGCCAAGCTTCATCAGGAACTTGGCAACACCATGATTTACGTGACCCACGATCAGGTCGAAGCCATGACGCTTGCCGACAAAATCGTGGTGCTGCGAGCCGGAAATGTGGAGCAAGTTGGCTCACCTTTGGCGCTATATCACAATCCCGCCAATCTGTTCGTGGCAGGTTTCATCGGTTCACCGAAAATGAATTTTGTCCCCGGCCGCATTTCTGCCATCAACGGCAATGAGGTCGCTGTCGCTATGCCTGACAGCCAAACCCTGACTGTCAGCGTTGCCCGAGAGGTCAGCGAAGGCGAGGCAGTGACCGTCGGCATCCGACCTGAACACATTCAGATTGGCGAAGGCCCGGGCTTTAATTTCCAGTTTCATAGTGAAGTGGTGGAACGCCTTGGCAACAGTACTTACCTGTTCGGCCAATATTGCGGTGAAGACGGATTCAAGGTTCACATTCCCGGTGACAACGCCGTGAAAGCCTTCCAGACAGTCTCCCTGCACTGTTCTCCGGACGACATTCACCTGTTCAACAGCAACGAACAGGCATTAACCCATCGTCCGGAAGGCGAGGAAGACCCAGCACCACTCACTGCCAACGCGCAGGAGTAATGACAATGCCGCTTTCAGGCAATTTGATAGGAGATCTTCTTAATGGCAACCATTAAAGACGTCGCGCGTCAGGCAGGCGTGTCAGTTGCCACGGTCTCCCGTGTGATCAACGGCTCGCCGCTCACCAAATCCGATACCGCCGATTTGGTAAAACGCACCATGCGCGAACTGGGCTACCGTCCGAATGCCGCAGCACGCACCTTGGTCAGCAAGCGAAGCCGAGCGATTGGTGTTGTTGTAGCGGACGTGTCTGACCCCTTTTTTGGCTCCTTGGTCAAACACGTTGATACCATTGCCCACAGGCAAGGCCATCATCTCTTGATTGGTAACGGCTACCACGACGCTGCAAGGGAGAAGCAGGCCATTGAATCGCTGATCCAGAATCAGGTCGCCTCGCTGATCGTGCACAGCAAAGCGCTGGATGACGACACACTCCGCGCCTTTGCGGAGGAGCATGGTTCAATCGTCTTTATCAACCGTTTGATCCCGGGTTTGGAAGATCGTTGCATCTACCTCGACAACTATCGCGGCGCTTATTTGGCCACCGAACATCTCATCGAAAAGGGTCACCGCTATGTGGCGTATATCGGTTCCAGTCACTCCATCGAAGATACGGTGCAGCGTCAGAAAGGCTATGAGGACGCGCTGAATACCTATCGCGTCACCGATGAGACCCACCCGGTTATGATGGCCTTTGATACACCGGAAGAAACCGGTGGCGAGCGCGCTATGGCAAAGCTGATGACGGATAACGAACACCTCAGCGCAGTATTTTGCTACAACGATGTCATGGCAGCCGGTGCCATCACCGCACTGACCGACCGCGGTTATCGTGTACCGGAGGATGTCTCGGTCGTGGGCTTTGATGACAGCCTCATCGCCCGCTATCTCCACCCGAAACTCACATCAGTGCGCTATCCGATTGAACAAATGGCCGCCCTAGCTGCAGAGCAGGCTATCGCATTATCAATCCAACAGCCGGTTCCAGAAGAAAAAGGCAGCTACACACCCATACTGATTACAAGAAGCTCTGTCGCCGAGTATAGCGAATAGCGCCGTTTATCAGGCGCGAAGACGCCAACAAAGGGAATGGATTCATGGCTAATATGTCCACGAAAGGAAGCGAAGCGTCGCCTGAAAACTTCGTTCATTTGCAATCAGCGCATACCAGCCTGATTCTGACGTTGAAGCCTGTCCCCGCCATGGTTTACTGGGGCAAGAAAATTGATGCCGATACGTCACTCAATGATTCGCTTTTTGACCTTCCGGTTGGACAGGCAAGGCTCGATGAAGCCATGCCACTGGCCTTACTCCCAGAACAAGGCCGCGGCGATTTTGGCAGCCCGGGCATTGAAGGGCACCGTGATGGAAAGGACTGGGCACCGGTCTTTGAATTGATGTCTGTTACCACCTCTCCGGGCAGCGTACAGCTTCTCCTAAGCGATCCCCGTTCTGGGCTTGAGGTTTGCACCAAGCTTGTTCTAGATGAAGACAGCGACGTGCTGACGCTCAACCACACACTGACGAATACCGGAACGACGAATTATTCCCTTCAACGGCTCGCGCTGACATTGCCAGTCGATGACGATTTTCTCGATCTGATCAGCTTCCATGGCCGATGGTCCCACGAGTTCCAACAGCAACGCCTCTCGTTCAAACACGGAGGCTTTGTGCAGGAAAACCGCCGAGGTCGTACATCCCATGAGTCTTTCCCGGGATTGGTCGCTTTGCAAAAAGAAACCCACGAACTGAGTGGCAATCTCATTGGCATGCACTTGGGCTGGAGCGGTAATCACCGCATTCAGGCGCAGGTGAAAAGTGATGGCAGGCGCTACCTGCAAGCCGAGGCACTGTTGGCAGCGGGTGAAATCAGCCTTGCCCCCGGAGAAAGCTTCGCCACCCCCGACTTGTATGCCGTCTTCAGCGCAGAAGGCCTTAACGGCATGATGCAGCGCTTCCACCAATTTGTACGCCATCAAATCCTGAGCTTTCCACAATCAAAACTGCGCCCTGTACATTTTAATACCTGGGAAGGGATCTACTTTGACCACGAGCCCCAACGCATTATGGAAATGGCCACGGCCGTCGCCAGACTCGGTGTTGAGCGCTTTATTCTCGATGACGGCTGGTTCACCAACCGAGATGATGATACCCGTGCCTTGGGTGACTGGCAGGTGGACAAGCGCAAGTACCCTGAAGGGTTAAAGCCGGTTATCGAACACATTAACCAGCTAGGGATGGAGTTTGGCCTTTGGGTGGAACCGGAAATGGTCAGCAAAAACTCTGCGCTTTTCCGCGCCCATCCAGAATGGATGCTGGGTATGGATGAGCTCGGTTATCAACAGCCGGCTGGACGTCATCAGTTTGTGCTCGATTTACAGAACCCCGACGCGTTTAACTACCTGTTGTCATCACTCGACAGCCTGCTAACCGATCATCATATTGGCTACCTAAAGTGGGACATGAACCGCGAGCTGGTGCAAGCCGCACACCAAGGCAGTGCAGCGTATCACGGCCAGACGCTGGCGTATTATCGTCTGATTGATGCACTTCGTGAGAAACACCCTTATGTAGAGATTGAATCCTGCGCATCCGGCGGTGGGCGTGTGGATTATGAAGTGCTGAAACGCACCCATAGGTTCTGGACTTCCGACTGCAACGATGCGTTAGAACGCCAAACTATCCAACGCGGCATGCAGCTGTTTTTCCCGCCGGAAGTGATGGGCAGCCACATTGGCCCCAGACTGAGCCACACCACCAGACGCTGCCATGACATGTCACTTCGGGGCATTACCGCCTTGTTTGGCCATATGGGTGCGGAACTTGACCCCCAAGGGCTAGAGGATTGCGAGCTCCGCGCATTTTCCAAATACATCGCGCTCCACAAGCAATATCGCCCTCTGCTACACAGCGGCACCAGCTTTGTGTTGCCATCTGTGGATTCCGGTACCCATATCTACGGTGTGAAGGATGACAGCGTGGTGCTGTTGGCCGTCGTGCAACTCACCATGCCGGAACATGCGCTTGGACAACGACTGCGATTACCCGTTCTTTGCAAGGAAAAACGCTACCGTGTCGAGGTGGTCGATGCCCCCGCGGCTTTTAGCAAGACGATGAAGCATCCTCCTGTCTGGATTGAAAAAATGCCGGTCGTTAACGGCGATCAGCTAAGCCAAATTGGACTAAGCTTGCCAGTAATGGACCCAGAAAGTGCCATGTTGTTGTCCTTTACCGTTGAACCGTAATCGTTTCATGGCCCCGCATTGAATTGACGAGTTTGAGAACCACAACATGACCCGATTTGCAGAATTGATCCGTCGTCGCCAATGGGAAAATCCCGCCGTCACGCAGCTTAACCGCCTTCCGGCACATTGCCCCATGGCGTCTTATCCGAGCGTGGAAGCCGCGCTGGATGATCAATACAACGCAATTCCCGTCTCCCGACACCGCGTTTCCCTGAACGGTGACTGGCAATTTTCTCTCTTTGATTCTCCAGAACTTGTCCCTTCAGAGGTCACAAACCGAGAGTTTGATGACACAAGCTGGCGTAAGATTCCCGTGCCTTCAAACTGGCAGCTGGAAGACACCACCGACATTCCGATCTACACCAATGTGCAATATCCCTTTGAGGTCGATCCTCCCAAGGTGCCAGACCAAAATCCAACCGGCGTTTACCGCACCACCTTCCAGTTGCATGATGGTTGGCTGGATGCACAAACCCTGATTTGCTTTGAGGGGGTCAGCTCGGCGTTTTACCTGTTCTGCAATGGCCATTTTGTCGGATACAGCCAGGACAGTCGCCTGCCTGCCGAATTCGATCTCAGCCCTTTCGTCGCATTGGGCGAGAATCAGATCACTGCAGTGGTGTTGCGCTGGTGTGATGGCAGCTACTTGGAAGATCAGGATATGTGGTGGCTAAGCGGAATCTTCCGCGATGTCACCCTGCGCAAAAAGCCTAAACACCAAATCGCCGATTTCAGCGTAAACACCGTGCTAGACCCGACCCACCATGTCGGCACATTGAACGTCACCACCAAGCTTGAAGGCAAGTACAACAAAGTTGCTATTCAGCTTTTTGATGAAGGCACGGATCTCAGCGGGCTAGTCATTGCAGAATCCGGTCAACGCGTCATTGACGAACGTGGCGCATGGGGAGATCGCTGCGAACATTCACTCATCGTTTCCTGCCCAAGGCTATGGAGCGATGAAGACCCCCACCTCTACCGTTTGGTCGTCATGCTGCTGGACGAAAACGACGAACCTGTTGATATCGAAGCCTGCAACGTGGGTTTCCGGCAAGTGGGTATCAGCGACGGCCTGCTGCAAATCAACGATCTTCCGGCCCTGATCCGCGGCGTGAACCGCCATGAGTTCCACCCCGAAAAAGGGTACGTGCAAACCGTCGAAGACATTGAAGAAGATCTCAAGCTCATCAAACAATTCAACTTCAATGCCGTGCGCACCTCGCATTACCCTAATCATCCTGCGTTCTACAACCTGTGCGACAAACTTGGGCTGTATGTGGTTGATGAAGCCAATATCGAAACCCACGGCATGGTGCCGATGTGCCAGCTTTCTGACAACGCGGAATGGCTGAGTGCATACACTGAACGTGTCACCCGCATGGTGGAGCGCGATAAAAACCACCCTTGTATCATCATTTGGTCTCTCGGTAATGAATCCGGCATTGGGAATAACCACCACGCCATGTACCAGTGGGTGAAGCAGCGCGATCCCAGCCGCCCCGTGCAGTACGAAGGCGGCGGCGCTGACACCGCAGCCACTGATATCATTTGCCCCATGTATGCGCGCGTGGAGCAAGATCAGACCGACCTTGGCCTACCTAAATGGGCGCTGTCCAAGTGGATTGGCCTACCGAATGAAAACCGCCCGCTGATCCTTTGCGAATATGCCCACGCCATGGGCAACAGTCTTGGCAGTTTCGATAAGTACTGGGAAGCTTTCCGGCGCTATCCCCGTCTTCAGGGTGGCTTTATCTGGGATTGGGTCGATCAGGGACTGGCACGGAAAGATGATCAAGGTAGTCAATGGTGCTATGGCGGTGATTTTGGTGACACACCGAACGATCGCCAGTTCTGCATAAACGGCTTAATGTTCCCTGACAGAACACCGCACCCTACCGCTTTCGAAGCCAAATTCCACCAGCAGCGTTTCAGTTACAAACTGGAAGGGACGTATCCTCTGGTTGTCTCGCTTGCCAATGAATACCAATTCCATGCGCCGGAAAATCTGACGCTGCGCTGGTCTATTCAAGGCAATGGCAAGCAAATCACCAGTGGCGAACAAGCCTTGCATTTGCTGGCGGGGAAAACAGCACAGGTAGAATTGGCAAAATCCCTGCCGTACCCTAAACACAATCAGGAGTATTTCCTGAATATTGAGGTGGTGCTTTCTTCTGATGAGCCTTGGGCGCCGCAAGGTACCCTTATCGGTTGGGGGCAATTGGTGCTGCCGGTTTACCGCGCACTGCAATCACCTGAGTTGGCACCGGACAGATTGCCTGATGTGATTGATGAGCCAGACCACTGGACGGTCAAAGGCGATCACTTCGAACTCGACTTCGACAAGCAAAGCGGCCATTTGGTGCGCTGGTTGATTGAAGGCGAAGAACAGCTTCTTGATGCGCCAAAAGACAACTTCATCCGTCCGCCTATCGACAATGATATCGGCGCAAGCGAAGCAGACCGCCCTGACCCCAATGCCTGGCTTGGAAAGTGGCAGCAATCCGGCCTGTTTGATTTGCGCCATGAGAATCTGTTCAACACCGTTGATGTGCTGTCTGATACGGTGCAAATCCGCTCCCACCATGGTTATTTCATCGGTGGAGCCATGGTGATCAGCACGCTCTGGCGCTATGAAGTCGACCTTTCCGGTACTATCGCGCTGACCGTCGATGTCAATGTCGCGCAGGATATGCCATCACTGCCTCGTGTTGGTCTGGAGCTTGCTTTACCGCTTACTGACTCTGTGGCTTGGTTTGGTCGCGGGCCTTTCGAGAACTACCCGGACCGTAAAGCCGGTGCCATGGTGAGCCGCTATTTCGCCAGCATCGACGACATGCACACGCCTTACATTTTTCCTTCAGAGAACGGGCTGCGTTGTGATGTTCGCCAGTTGGATATCGACAATCTTCGGATTGAAGGCATGTTCCATTTCTCGGTCAGCCGCTACAGTCAGGAAAGTCTGACTGAGGCCAAACATCAGGAAGCGTTAGTGCCAGACGATCATATCTATCTGCGCATTGATGGCTACCACATGGGTGTTGGGGGCGATGATTCCTGGAGTCCAAGTGTGCATCCGGAGTTTTTGCTCGACGCCGCTCATTATCGGTACGCATTGACGCTTTCTATGAAAAGGGATTGATAGCAAAGTCTGTTGTGCTGAGAATTTGCTACCATGGCCATCACATTGATACCCAAGCTTAGGGAATGACGATGGCCAATGTTTCCAAACACATGCTCATCACGGGTGCCAACCGCGGTATTGGACTTGCACTCACTCAACGTTGTCTCGACGCTGGCTGGCACGTCGATGCCTGCTGCCGTCAGCCATTCGAAGCCGCAGAACTGAACTCGCTCGTAACAAAATATGATTCGCTGAGTATCCACGCGCTGGATGTCACAGACCACACCGCAGTTGACGCGCTGGCTCAGTCGCTCTCGGATAAGCAGTTCCACCTTATCCTCAACAATGCCGGATACTACGGCCCCAAAGGCTATGGGTTTGGCAATACCGACATGGATGAATGGCGCAAGGTGCTGGAAATCAACACGATTGCGCCACTCAAAATTGCACAAGCCTTTTATCCCCACCTTCTAGCAGCCAAAGGCACCTTTGCAGCAGTTTCGTCCAAAGTGGGTAGCATGGCGGAAAACACCTCAGGGGGCGGTTATATCTACCGATCGTCCAAAGCGGCGCTTAATTCCGTGGTAAAAAGCTTATCAAACGATTTATCACCACAGGGCATTATCGCCATTGCCTTGCATCCTGGTTGGGTACAAACCGAAATGGGCGGACCAAATGCGCTCATTTCAGCGGAAGAATCTGCACAGGGACTTTATGCCGTGTTGGAAGGGCTTGAAGTAAAGGACAGCGGACGTTTCCTGAATTACCAAGGTGAAGAGATTCCGTGGTGATTAGAAATGAATAAAATATTCAAAAACACGGGTCTTATGCCGAGCAAGACCATTCACAATAAAAAAGGAAGAAGTATGCCTGATTTAAATGCTCACAACCTTTACCACAAAAACTACTGCCCTTTCTGCCTCAAAGTCCGTGCGGCACTGAAGATGATGAATCTTGATGTGGCACTGGTTGATGTAGGTGCGGACAGAGAAGCTTACCAGGAGTTGGTCACTGAAGGTGGCCGCGGAATGGTACCTTGCCTTCGCATCGAGCAGGACGATGGCACGGTCGAGTGGATGTATGAGTCTGACGACATCATCGAGTACTTCGAAGAGAACTTTGCTAAGTAACCGCTGATTTCAGCAAAAAGAAAACGCCGCTCATCGCGGCGTTTTTTGTTTCGAGAAAAGGTTATTTTTCCTTCGTTATTGCTCCCACTCTTTTCGCCCATGCCATAAAGCTCGCTTCCAGCTCATTGATCATGCTTTTCACCGCAATTTGGTTGAAACGGTTTGCATCAGGCGTGGAAAGAAACGCGATATATTGATCCAACTCTTCCGCCGTAAAGTCTTTGTAAGCATAAGCCAGAGAAACCGTAACCATCTGCTGCACGTTAGCAGTGGATTGCTGACGAATCGCACCCAGCTCTTGTTTCATGTTGTCCATATCCAATGGGACATCAGGTTGAAGTGCTGACATCAACCCCGCAAAAATCGCCAACTGAACTTGCTCATAAAAGTTAACGGTAATATTGGTCGCATTGAGCAGTTGATCGATTTTCTGTACCTGGGCAATAAGCTGCTGGTTTTTCATCAAAACCGGAGCCTCAGCAGACATAGCGGCGAATGCCTCTTCCGTCCCGCTTTTGGCCTCAGCCTCTGTAAACGCCTTACCCAGCGGGGATTCATACCAGCGCATCAGCGTCGCGATTTGTTCGTCGTCCATAGCGCCAGAAAGGGACCGACGAATGCCGGAAAGGATGTTAGCCGGCACGATGGTTTCATCTGCAGCCTGCAACATGGCGTTGACTTCTTTTTCTGATAACGCGCCCTGTTGTTGCTGGGCTTCGAGAATGCCCAGTTTCACCGTTGCCGGGAACTGGTTCACCATCTCATCCACGCCTGCGGCATTGAGTAGGGCATTGAGAGATTTGTCTGAGGCGGCCTGTGCAAAGCCCACCACACAGAACGTGAAGAAATAGAGCGTCCATTTTACTGCTTGTTGGAACATGGTTTTGTCCTTAAATGAGGTTTTTAATGCAGCCCCCTGACATTCAGGCTCTTTTGACCTGTGGGTGCTTAGAGAAATTGTCCTTTTCACTGGCTTCTTCGAAGTCAGACTTAAATCATCAGTGATAGTGGACAAAAAACACACCGCAGCTGTGCGGTTCACGTTGATTTGGTACTTATTTCGGTAAAAAGCAGCACAAAGTTAATCAGCTAAAAGCATGGATATTTCTCTTATTCACGCGCAAAATAACGCTTTGTTCGTGAACCCGAGATTTCCATAGATGAAACCCAATGTGACTGGCCTGAAGCGCATTTTGCATGCCACCGGGTACTCCTTTCAGGGACTTCGCGCTGCATGGAATAATGAAGCGGCATTTCGACAGGAATTGGTTCTGTTGATCGTGATGACCACCCTTTCGTTCTTTCTGCCTGTGACTCAGGTTGAACAACTTTTGATGGTGGCATCACTGTTTATCGTTGTGATTGTTGAACTGATTAACTCTGCCATCGAAGCGGTTGTTGATCGCATCGGCCCAGAACATCATGAGCTGAGCGGGAGAGCCAAAGATATTGGCTCTGCTGCAGTGTTTATCGCGCTGCTTTTGGTGGTGATCACCTGGGGATCATTTCTGCTGTTTTGATAGTTTCAGCTGCAGAAAAGCAAAAAGGCGACATAATGTCGCCTTTTTGTATTTTTCGAGAACCTAGGGACGGGTTGTTTCATCCATCGCTTTTGCGAAATTCGCCAACGATTGAAAGTCAGATTCTGTCCACACTGTTTTTGATTTCAGGCTATCCGGCAACACACTAAATGCGTTTTCTTTTCTCACCGCCCTTGCTTCAAATTGCGCCCAGTTTGAAAGCAACTCACCATTCAGCAACTCGACAGGCAGCGTTTGCCACTCCCCGTTTTCCACACCATTGGGTGTTAAAGATAAGGCAAGATGATAGTCACGATGCAGCAGCACCCATTTGTCTGGCAACCGCTTAGTGCTGTCCCACCATTTCCCGTCCAGCGCTTCAATACGCCTAGAAGTTTCACGTTCTGGCGCAGCTTCCAGCGCAGACAGCTTTTCTGCAAAAGCGGTATCCATGGCCTCGCCAAATTCCACCAGCGTCAAATCGGGTGTTTCTCGCAAGATGGACATTGCAAGCTTGGCGCCCAGCATATTGGAGTAGAGATCTTCCGGCGAGTAAGCCGATGCGAGCTCTTTGAAACCCGCCACTGAAACCAAGCCAAACCACTGCGCAATCTCATGCCACTGGGCGAGACGAAATGCCATGACACCGGCGATATCCACCGCGATTTCATGCTTTTCCTGCGCCTTTAACGGGGCGTCGTTGCGCTTCAGCACAATGACGCGGTCGCGAAGTTCTGCGGGCAGTGGAATCTCTGCGTCTGTCCCTATGCGATAGCGGATTTCGTTAAATAGGTAATAGGTGAAATCTGCCGTGTCACGCACATGGGCGGTATCAATAAAACCGCCTTTTTGGGTGAAGATAAGCCCATTATGCTCTTCGCCAATCCCCAACAAACTGCTGGAAACCCCTTGCGAACCATCATTGTATTGGTGGTTGCCAACACCTTTTGCTTCCAGCACGTTGCCCACCGAAAAGAAGGGAACGGGCACACCGCCAACCTGTGCTTTTAAATCTTTACCGAAGGCGCAGCAAGGGCGAACACCCACAGGTGCGTTGGCCAATGCCACACTGCTGACACTCAGAAAAAGACCACCCATTAACAGGCGGCGACCAAAAGGTTTCACTCAGCTCACCATCATGATTGTTGTTTAGAACGCTTCGTTAATGTGGAAATAGAACCCACTGCTGTCTTTGCCGATACCAAAATCGAAACGCACGTTAATCCTTGGTTTAAAGGCAAAGCGATAGCCAATACCCGCCGTTGGCAACCAACTGTTATCAAACAATGCGTCCGCATCCGGCGCGATGTTGCCCGCACCCACCCAAGTCACCATGCCGTGTCGGGCATTGAATTGGTGTCGCCACTCCATCTGCGCGGAAAGCTGATAGCGGTCGCGGTACTGACCGATGTAATAGCCGCGCATACGTTTGTCGCTGCCAAGCTCGGAATAGGCATACCAAGGCACATCACCTGTCACGCCCTGGCCATATATATCCCACGCCAGAATGCTGTCTTTCGACAGGCGCTGGTACTCACGGTAGTTCAGCGTGAATCTGTCGTAGTTGAAATCGGAGCCAAACGCATCTCGGTAAGACACCCACTCGGCGCTGACCAATCTGCCACGCTCCGGATTGGGTTCGAAATCCCGGCTGTCGTACTCCAGTGCCATCACAGCACCACTGCTGATGGCGTCATCCAGCGCTGAGCCCGACAAAATCGGCCCATCAGACTCCTGATGAGTCAGGCGCTGAAAATCCCAGCCGACAGTGATGTAAGACTCTGACAGGAATTGATAAGACACCTTCGGAGACAGTTTCAGGATCTGCGCCTGCTGCTTGGTTTTGTTATCACTGTTCTCCGCCGCATCGCGGCCAATACCCCAGTAATAGCCCGGCGCGTGGCTGATCCATCCATCTGCCAACAAACGAAGGGTATCGCCATTCAAATAAGTGCGGTTTTCCACACCGAGACCATAGGAGCCTGAGGTCGAGACATAAGATTTCACCGCCACAGTCGAGTAAGGCGTGGTCTCAACCCAGTCTGAAGGTGCATACAGACCCACCGCGGCCACACCAAAGCCAAAGCCTTGCTCTGGGTTCACAAATGGCCCCGGCAGCACGCCCCAATCAATGCCCTCTTCGACATTGATCGTCTCGCTCGAGCCCAACTCTGTCAGGAGCTTATCTATCCAATCCTGTTGGTCAGTCTCGGAAGCCAGCGCCAAGGTTGGCAATGCCAGCGTGAGCAGCGCCAGAGATGTCATCGCTTTCATGTTTCCCCTCAATAACGCATATCAATCGAGAAGAACACACTGGTGCGATCGCCAAGTCCTGCTTCACCAAGAAGATATAAATGCGGCGAGATTTGGTATTGCATACCGATAATCGGATTCCAGGGAGTCGTCAATCGCTGTTCGACATTGAATTTTCCATCTTCAGTGAAGTCATCGAGGAATGAAGGAAGACCAAGACTAGAGATAGACCCTGATAGAGACTGTTCAACATCCTGATACATAGCTCCAGCCCAAAGGCGCATAGGAACGCCCTTTGAGTGGAAGTCGTAACCAACGCGCGGTGACACTACATAGGCATCAATCGCGCCATCAATAACACTCAGATCGGTTTGGGTATAACTTGCATCCAAGAGCGCAAACCAATTTTTGTAACCGCCAGCTAAAACTAAGCCTCCGCCAAATAACTCTCCTTCAAGATCTAACTTAAAACTGAACGGCTTCACTCCTTGCAGCGGAATGTGAATATCTTTCTTGTCTGTTTCAAGCGTCACACCTTTAACGGTTACCATCGTCTCTGACTGACCTTTCATCTTTCCAATCAGGCCGTAGAGATTTAGAAACGGGAAAACCCACACATCTGCCCGCAGCGACAAAACTTCACTCGACTGGCGTCCAGGTGATGCAACTATGTCTGGGTGAATAGGCGTAATACCATCTTTGTTGAAAAAGCTTGGCTTTCCTTTTATAGCCAACCCTTCAAACCCAATTGAATCCACCGCAATGCCCTGTTCCAAGCTCATATAGCTCACGTTAAACCCGAACGGTTTTGGTAAGACATAACCTAATGCTTCGGCCTCTTCTTTCCAGATAGGGAGGGAAAAAGAGTCAGCCCAGCTCGCGGTTGAACACAACAGCAAGCTGCCAGCAAGCACACGTTTTAACGAGAACATACTTCTGCTTCCAGATGCTCCCGGATAGGAGCAATAAAAATGGGAGGCGCAATTGCGGAAGGGGCGAAGAAGAGCGCGGAAGACTTTCGCAGCAGCCTAAAGAGGCGCATATCATACTCAGCAAACGGCAAAAGTAAACTAGAAAGTGTACATGTAAAAGTAGAGATTTCCCGAGTGCCAAGCGGAACTTGTAACGCGCTGTTTGTTAATGGGTTTCAGAGAAAGTCAGCGGCGTAATATAGGCGGATGTTTCAGATTGAGAATTGTCACTGTCAGATGTTACAGCAACCACAGAGAGGGTTTGATAGTCTTTCCCGAAAAGGCGCTGGAAGTCTTCCCGCACATTCCGGCTAACTGCGACCCATTCGTTTTTCCTGTCACCCGAGGTCGCTGCCAACATTTTGAACCGTTTTGGCGCAAATGGATTCGGCCAGAAACTGTTTTCCGGTTGGTTTGGTGTCCAGACATAAACAATGGTTCTGCTGCTCATCATGGTCATGCCCGGCACCACAGTTACCGAAATCCGCCAGGCGAAGTCATCCTGCGTTTTTAATTTCTCATTGTCCGTGGTGGGAAAGGTATCAACTTTCCATTGCCAACTCATCCAAGGCGTTGCCAACAGGTCGATTTCCTTTTCCATGATTAAGCCTGAAGCAGCATCCTGACTTTCCCCGTGTAGCACAGCTCCACCAAACGATGCGTCGTCAATCAAACGGTATCGGGTTTCGCTCTTAAACGCTTTCACCTGCCATTCGGACAGTTCGGAAAAGCCAATGGTCTCCTCCGCTAAGACAGGAGGTAGGAAAACCAAATAGCAGGAAAGCAGAGCATAAATCCATTTATTCAATCAATTTCTTCCTCTAAGCGGCTGTCTAAATAAGAACGGGTATCCCCAATATAGATTTCATTTCTTCCCCTGATTTCAATATGGGATGGCTTGCGCACAAGGCATATGCAACACGCACTTAAAACGAGTCGTAAAAAAAGTCCTGACAAGTACCAAAAATAAGACACTCAGCCATCTTGAGGTTACTTAATATACACGTAAAGACGAGTGTGCCAGATGCACTGACATAAATTGAAAAGGTCGTTTGAGGCGATTTTAGTTCGCGGCCAATGGATTGATTTACAGGATATTATGCGACGAATTTACGTTTCCCTCGGCTTGTTTAGTCAGGCAGCCGTAGCCTTTGCGGAACAACCCCTTCGGGTGGTATCTGAAACACTTCCACCCTTTCAGGTCATTGATGAAGAAGGGCAATTTGGCGGTCGTGCAGTTGACATGGTCCAAGCCATTTTGGACGAGGCTGGGTTTGATTCACCCATTGATGTCATGCCCTGGGCACGGGCTTACAAAACCGCGCAAAAGGAAAAAAACGTCGCCATCTTCTCCATGGCTTTTTCTGAAAAGCGCAAAGATCTCTTCCACTGGGTTGGCCAGTTGTACGCACTCGAACGTTCTTCATTGATAGGCTTAAAAAGCCGCTCTGAACTGCAAGGGGATTCATTGGACCACGCCAAAAATTTCCGTGTCTGCTCAGAGCTAGAAACTTACTCCTATCAATACTTGGTAAATAAAGGTTTTAAGCCCGACGAAAACCTGTTCACCTTACGGGGAACGCTATCAGCCATTCCAACCGACAACGGCGGCATTGCCCGCCCTGCGAAGCACCTTTCTTTGCTGCAAAACCGTAAGTGCGATTACGCCACAGGGCTTTGGTCTGTGTATGCCTACAGCGAAAACAGCAATGATGATTTGAAAGCGTATTTCTACCTTGGGGACCCAGATAAACCACTGATTTTGAACCTCGCTCTCAGCTTAGGGTCAGATCAGGTCGTGATTGACCGAATGAGCAAGGCTTACCATACGCTTCTTAACGATGGCACCCTCTATAAAATCTGCTCCAAGGACGACCCTGAACATACCTTCACACTGTCTTGTGCTGCTGTCGAGCCGCCAGAGAATAACGGGGATTTATGACCTCAAAGCTGTTCGGCACCAAAGCCCCCCTGCTAAGGCGATTTGTCGCTTCAGTGATGCTATTGAGCATTATTGGCGGCGTGGTGATCAGTGTTGTTATCGCGTCGGTTCAGCTCAACCACCTCAATACTGAAAAAGAACTGGCTGCCAAACTGCAGTTGGAAAACATCCTCGACGGCGCGGCCTACGCGGCGTTCAACCTCGATTCTGCGCAAGGGCATTCGCTACTGAAAGGCTTCGAAGGCGACCATTTGTTTCAGGCTGTCGCCATTCTCGACAACTATGACGATGCCGTGGCATCCATCGAGCAACCTCATCATCATTTGATTCCTGAGTGGTTGAGTGTGGTCCTCCCTGTCGATGAAACGGTTGTTCTCTCCTATCCGTTGACGTTCAAAATCTATCGCGATAGTCAATTTATCGACCAACATGTAGGGAATCTGGTCGGCACCGTGCACTTCCACACCTCTGAGGCCGAATTTTACGATTTGGTGTGGACCATCTGCCTTTCTACCATGGCTGAAGTACTGCTTATTGCCATCATCCTGACCATCCTCTTCCACAATCAGATTGGGCGACCACTCTCCAAAATCATTGATTCTATTGATAAGAACGCCAAGCTTGAGCGACAGAAAAACGCCAGACTGTTGAAGATAGACGGCCATGAAAACGACGAGTTTGGCTTACTGGTTCACGCCTACAACAATTCCGTGCAGCAGGCAGTCAGCTACATGCGAGAGCTGGAAAGTGCCAAAGCCGAACTCAAAGCCCTGTCTGAAATCGACCCGCTCACGAATGTTTCCAACCGCCGGGCTTTGCTTTCGGAACTCAACACCCTATGTAATCACGAGCATCCTTTTGCATTGGTGTCGTTCGACCTTGATGACTTCGGTGGCTATAACGATGCCAACGGGCACCAGGAAGGAGATGTGTTGCTGGTAAGATTTGCCCGTGCGCTGAGAGAGCAACTGCCGCAAGCGTCCATCAGCCGCACCGGTGGAGATGAATTCGTTTGTATCATCCCCTCCCAGAGTTACCAGCGGAGCGTGGAAGATTTGCTAACACCGCTACTCAACACGCCTGTACGTGAAGACATCACCAGTACCCAGTGGATTTCTTCGTCTATCGGTGTCGCCTTCTTCCCTGAAAATGGCCACACGCCGAGACAACTTCTGCATGCTACCGACATCGCCCTTTATATTGCCAAGGAAGCGGGACGACGCTGTGTGCGTTTTTACGATAAAGATGCCGATATAGCACGAACCAACCGTGAAGCCGTCCGCAAGGCGCTGCAGCGCATTATCGAAACCAAAGAATTCACGCTGCATTACCAACCCAAAGTCAGCATGAAAACCGGATTGGTCATTGGCTGCGAGGCATTGCTACGTTTGAATCACAACGAGAGACAACAGAATGTCGCCCATGTCGATATTGTGGAAGAAGCCGAACGCACAGGCCTGATTGTGGCACTGGGACGGGAGATCATGCGACGTGCCTTTTACGATATCAGCCAGATCCTTGATCACCTGCCGGACAACTTCCGCTTCAGCGTCAATGTTTCCCCTCAGCAACTTACCTCTGACGGGTTTATTGCAGAGCTGCTTTCCTGCTCAGAAGACAATGATGTGCCCCTGCAGAGCCTGGATATCGAAATCACTGAGTCTTCCCAGATGATCAATACTGATTCTACCAACAAGGTACGAAACTGGCTGAAAAATGCCGGGGTGACGGTTTCACTGGATGATTTCGGTACTGGTTTTGCGTCGCTTGAATACCTGCTCACCTACGGCTTTGACCAAATCAAGATTGACCGCCAGTTTACTCAGGTGCTGCCTGGGGATGACGATGCCAAGGCCATCTTTAATGTGGTCAAGTACCTTGCAGATAAGCTGAACATGGATGTCATCGCTGAAGGCGTCGAAACGCTGGATCAGGAGACCTATTTGCTCAATCAAGGTTTTGAATATGCGCAAGGCTATTTCTACGCTAAGCCACTTGTCATTGATGATTTCATCCAATTTGTCGCCTGTCGTCAGGCCAAGCACAGCTCTTCTGTCTAAAAATACCTCCTTACATAATAAAAACCCCAGACAGAAATATCATTTTTTCTTCGATTTCCCTTCTCCACCACTTGCACACTGCCTGACAGACTAAAAGTCATCACTTAATTATAGTATTCATATAGTTAGGTTCAGCTAACCACCGTACTGAAAGCGTGACAACACTGAATCCCGCCCGTTAGTTATTAAACAATCCGACAGTTGTGTTTCACTTATTTAACATCTATTCAACCTTCCGTGAATTTTTACTTTTAAAATTTTGCATCTTGAATAAAGCTTAAATCAGAAAAACAAAAACACGTCTTCGACGAATACTGAAATTGAACTTGCACCTGTAATAAGCACAACAAGCAGGTTATTGAACATCAGGGGAATGGCTCCTTTTATCGAGCCAAATAATAATAAAATGTGATTAAGCAGGGTGTTTACACTCACTAACAAAATGGGAGACTTCCCATGAAAAAAGTAAAATGCTTAGCGGTAACTTTTTCGAGCTTATTATTAACAGCCTGTATCGTTAATAGTAATAATCTTCGAGAGACGGATTTAAATTCGTCATTGCGACAAGGTGGATATTATTACTCCCACTTTGGAATAGAAAGAGAACAGACACGCGAAAAAGTCACCTTTGAAGACACAGAGGCAAGGGTTGCCTCAGTATCGCGGGTCACGGTAGTCAGTAATCGGGATGGCACTATCTCCAAAGCTTTGAAACATAGAGGTAAAGGGAATTATCAAATAGATTGTCAGGTTGGTGCACATTTCTGCTTTTTAGTCATCGGTGCACTGATCAATGGGAAAAAAGTTGATCACAAATATCATGTTAATAAATCTGGATTACTCGTTAGGGAAAACGGAATATCAAAGAGATTTATTCATGATGACAGCGAAATGATTGAACAGTTTTAAATTCGTTTTTGGCTATGGTAGCGAGCCTTTAGGTTGGTAATAATTGATGCACCCAATACATTACCACCTCTACTTTACTGGTATCATCAGGCAGCGTTGATGGTAACTCAGTAAAATGACATGGAAGTTCCTTGTAGTTGGTGTAAATTATTTCAATGCAAATATTTGCATTTTGGACAGGCAATGCTCATTTGAGCTGACTCCATATTGCCTGTCCTTTTTCTTTTCTATTTTTCCCAATCTTTAAACGCAATCACAATAGTGTATTAGTTAGCCTATACCCTCCAGAAGCGACTTGGAGGCCCCTCATGCTTAAGCAACCCAAACTGCAACCCAGCGCATTGACGAACAAATACGAACTAACCTGGGATTTTGAAATACAAGTCGACGGTGTCGATATTGTTGTCCCAAAGTACTTCCGTTACGACGGTGCCAGCATTCCTGCTGTCGCTTGGCAAATTACTTTTACGCCCTTTCACCCAGACATCATGATGCCAGCATTGGTCCATGACTGGCTGTTCTACAATCATCAGGTTGACCGCGAGCAGGCGGATGATTTCCTCTACCAACTGCTGCGCCAAAATCGGGTGGATAACCTGCGCGCCAACATGATTTGGGGAGCCGTCAGGGCAGGTGGGCACTTCTTCTGGGACAACGATGAGGAAGATAAAGAATTTCTGAGAAAGCTCTATCGCCTTGTCAAAAACAGACCAAATATCAATAGGTATCACTTTCCCCAGGAAATTGTAAACACTGCCTAAAATTACCGACTCACATTAAAGACTGTGTATTTATTGGTGGAATGTATTCAATCTCTTTAGATTCCTGCGCAACTTTTTCAGTCTGCACCGCCGATATTTTCTATATTTGCAGCTAGTTCCAAAGTTAGGTTTTCAGTAGGTAGGCAACAGAGCGCTCTACTGGACTGGTGGATGCCACATACCCGGGTCAAGGAATGGGATTTTGAACGTTTACGTCGTCGATGATAATACCGAGTTTACCGATGTCATCACACAAATGCTGTGTGAGACAGGCTATCCCACTAAAGGTTATAACCGGGGCATGGATCTGCTGCGTTTCGCCGCGCCAACCTCCAATGATGTGCTGCTGCTCGATGTACACATGCCGGATAAAAACGGCATTGCCTTGCTCAAAGAGCTGAGCAGTTTCAGCATCAAACCCTGCGTGATCCTGCTGAGCGGGTACGACAAATCCATTCTGAATTCCGCCTCTACCTTCGCCCAGTCGCTCGACTTCAACGTGATCGGTTCACTTTCCAAGCCTTTTACCCGCAGAGTGCTGCTGAACATGTTGGAGTTTGCCAAACAGGGCAAAGCCGACAAAAAGAAAATGGAAGTGGCCAAGGTCAATCCGGTTGATGTGGAAGAAGCCATGGATGATGACCAACTGGACGTTTTCTATCAGCCACAAATCAACCTGAGGGATGGCGTTGTTACCTCTTACGAATGCTTGCTGCGCTGGCATCATCCTGAGCTTGGGCTGTTAAGTGCCGATCAGTTTCTGCACACAGATTTACCAGACAGAATTAAGCTAAAACTCTCCTTATGGGTACTTAACCGTGTTGCTAGCGATGCCGAAGCACTTGTCCAATTGCCGCATTTCAAATCCATTTCCATCAACGTGAGTGCCTCATCGTTGGTGACGCCGGAATATCAGTTCCGGTTTAATTCACTGATCGCCGGCACCCAGTTAAAGCCCCATCAAATCACACTGGAACTGATTGAGCGTGAGTTTCTTGAAGGGCGTCAGGATGTACTGGATATCTTGGTCAACCTCAGAATTAAAGGCGTGGGGCTGTCTCTCGACGATTTCGGCACGGGGTATTCCTCCCTGTCTCTATTCCACACGCTGCCATTTTCCGAGTTGAAGGTCGACAAATCCTTCACCAAAACCATGTTGAGTAACGCTCAGTCTCTCAACATCGTCCGCTCCTGCATTGATTTGGCTAAACGCATGGAACTCAAAGTCATTGCTGAGGGCGTGGAATCCCACGATATCTATGAACATTTGCAGCACGAATGGTGTGACTCGGCTCAGGGCTACTACATTGCCAAGCCTATGCCGTTAAAAACCCTGATGAGCTGGAATGCAAATTTCAACCATCACATTTACAACTAATAAGGACGTTATTTTGGTCTCAATGCACGGATTGTATGAGCTCAAACCCGATCAGGATCAGAGCGAATTTGAACAGGCATTCACTGCTTATGCCAAACAACTCAACGAGATGGGACTCAACATTGGCTGGCAGTCTTTTTCGCGCCGTCCACACCAAGGCTACAACCTTATGCCTCCTGAGCAACACGGATTGGTTGCCATGTACTTTGAAGACGACGAGCAGGCTAACCGCTGCTGGGACGTGGTAGCAACCGACGACGAGCCCATTGCTTCCCTTCACCGGGGTGTTAACCAAAAGGTCACCAACATCAGCTTTTTCTATAGTGATGTGAACACGCACAATGTCTGAAAACGATGAGCTGCGAAAACGTATCGCTCAACTTGAAGCCGAGAACGAACGACTCAGACACGCCATCGATATTGCATCTGATGGTATCTATGACTGGCAAATCACAGAGAACAAGCTCTACCTGACTGGCAGCTGGTATGAAACGCTGGGTTATGAGAATCAGGAAGTCTCCTCCACCATTGAGCAGTGGCAATCTATGCTGCATCCTGATGATGTTGAATCTACCTGGAAAGCACTGCGGGCTCATATCAACGGTGAAGTTGAACTCCATGAGCATGAAAACCGGCTTCGGATGAAGAATGGCCAATACCGTTGGAATCTCGATCGCGGCAAAGTGGTTGAGAGGGATGAAAATGGTGTGGCGCTGCGCATGGTGGGGATTGATAAAGACATCACCCGACAAAAGCAGAGTGATGAGCTTAACCACCAGCTCGCCGCTCAGTTAATGCAAGCCAAAAAAATGGAGGCGCTGGGCGCGTTTGCAGGGGGGATTGCCCATGAGTTTAATAACCTGCTGGGGATTGCTTTCGGGCTGGCGGATTTAATCACGCTTAAACTGGAAAGCACCCCAACTTACGAGCGTGTTGGCGAGCACTTAGAGAAGCTTGAAGATGTGTTAGATCGTGGGCGATTATTGGTAAAGCAGATCCTCACATTCAGTCGGAAACAGGATGAAGACCGAACAGAACTGGACCTTAACCGTCTTTGTCAGGATGTCACCTGCGCATTGGAAATGAGCAAAGCCTTCACCTCAAATCTCGCACTCACGTTGCCGGAAGAAATCCTGATCATTCATGCCGACAGCACCCATATTCATCAGTTACTCACCAATCTTCTCATCAACGCAAATCACGCCTGCCAAGGTCTTGAAGGCAAAATCCGCTTTGACGTTTCCGCCGTTGAACTGACTCAAGAAAACATCGAATCTGAATGGCTGGCACAACCGGGCATGTTCGCCAAAATCACTATCATTGATAACGGGGTAGGTATCGTTGATAAAGTGCTGGAACATATCTACGAACCGTTTTTCACCACCCGGGCGCACGGTGAAGGTACGGGCATGGGATTGGCCATCGTTCATGGAATTATCAGCCGATACCAAGGTGGGATCAGCGTTAAAACCAAACTAAACGAAGGCACAGAGTTCACCGTCTACCTTCCGCTCTGCAGCAAACGCTCAGAAAACCACGTTATACATTCCGAGAATCTGGTTTCGTCTGGCATTCCGCTGGATGCTGATCTTCATCAGCCCAAAGTCATCTTCGTCGATGATGAAGAAATCATGCTTGAAGTAGTAAAAGCAACGCTGCCGATTTTCGGTCTGCAGGTTGATACCTTCAGCGACCCAAGCGAAGCGCTTTGGGAAATAGGGAAAACGCCTGATAAATACCAGATTCTGGTCACCGACCAGGCCATGCCACAACTCACCGGGTTACAGCTTATCAATGAAGCGCGCAAGCACAGCCCTGAACTGCCCGTGGTGCTTTACACCGGATTGAATGACTTTGCTGACCAGATTGGTGAAAGCCAACAGCTTCAGGGCTTTTTGTTAAAGCCTTTGCGGGTTAATGAACTGATCGTACACATCCGCTCTATATTGAGTGCCCGAGGGCAGTAAAATGCCCTTATTGGCTGACTCCTGCAAAATGGCGGTTTATTGCAGAGACCAAGGTCAATGCATCTTGAATAGCGACAATTAAGCCCTCCCGATCAGCAATCCAAATGCTGTTTGAACTGCCAAAGCAAGCAGATAAAGCGATCCGATGCCCTGAATACAAGGTGGCCGACACATTTAAGTGTCTACCATAACCACCTAAAGAGAACTCCAACGTTGTGATAAAGCCATCTGGTGGAGAGTACACAACCTCGTAGCGTCCCTTTTCTCCTTGAATGTGAATATTTGCACCCACACCACTCGCTGCTTCTGTGAGTATTTTTCTGCTCACGCCTCTTGGTCGTGAGCACTTAGGATAATTTAAATCCATGATGGCTGAACGCACGGGCCAAATCCGGTCACGGTAAAGCATTTCCAACTCATAAGCCGGGTAGCGAACATCGAGAAGAGAGAGTTTTGATCCTTGACTACGCGTTTCAATCAGAGAAACAAGGGTATTTGTAATGAACGTAATTAAATAGAATCCATTGTGACTCTTAATTGAAACAAGGGGAGTTAAATAACTAAACACTTTACAGAAAAAGTACCAATAAAGAATATTAAACGTTTCCTAATAAGGGGAGTAAAATGCCTACACCTTTACTGGTACTTTTTTGGCAATTTATGTTTGGGGGATTAAAGCTGACTGTCAGTTCACAGTTATAAACGAGTGAGACCAATCGTTTCCTTACGGGATGTTTGTATCAAAAAGAAGGCAATTCAGATGGGGAAGAATGTCATTGATGCCACACCATGGACAACCTGATTAATATGACGGTTGGTGCTGTCAGCGACCATTTTAGCCATCATGTCCTGAATCACGATCATTTTCGCCAACACGCGCTCATAGCTGTAGTTTGGGGTACCATCCAACGCGATACCGTTGCTCAGTAGCATCAAATCACCATTGATGTCTTTCCGTGTATTGAGCAACCAAGCCACCGTTTCCAGATTACGGGCGCTGTTATAGAGCTTTTGCTGATCGATATCGTCGAGGAGGTAAAACTCCAACTGATTGTTGTAACTGGCGCTGATCATCCCGGTGATACCAACCATCAAAGCAAACACCCGGTCACCTTCATACTCCTCAGAAAAGGCCAGATAAAGCGCATCTACCCCATCCAATCCACCCAGCTCTGCATAGCCGCCTTCAGGCCGTTGAACCGTCATAAAAGAATCCAGACGTCCAGAAACCGTCATCTCTGGCACTTTAGCCAACTCTCTTGGGTTTCTTTTGTAGAGTTTTACGGTGAGATCACGTATCGCATCGCGGATTTCCAGTATGTGAATATCCGTAATCAAGTCCATGTCTGATTTGGCAAGATTTTTAAATTCAAAGGGACGGTTACCCGCACTGCAGGCCGTCAATGCGAACGTCAGTAAAAAGGCAATCCCTGTTCGAAGCAGCATGTCGGTTCTTTATCTATTCAGTCAACGCAATGAGTGTAGGTGCGGCCTATCCATCTGGTAAATGTTCATGCTTCAACTCTGAGCCATGTCTCTAACTTCGCGTTACCGATTACCCCAATTTTTCAATCGTTTGGGTTCAGTTCCGTTTTCAGCCAGAGACCTGAAATAAACTCGATAAAGTATTCCCAACTTCACACAGAAAAACGGAGTACCGCATGGATTTTTATCAACTATCTACTCATGACCACCTTTATGTATTAGCAAATGTCTGGGATGCAAACAGCGCCAAAACTGCCGAATTTGAAGGATATCCTGCAATTGGGACCTCCAGCGCTGCCATCGCTCACTCACTCGGTTATGAAGATGGCGAAGCCATGACCTTCGACGAGCTCTTGTTCGTCGTCAGGCGGATTCTTGCATGCTCGACCTTACCACTGAATGTGGATATTGAATCTGGCTATGGGGAAAGCGCAGATCAAATTGCCGGGAATATTCGCACACTCATCGCGATGGGCGTCAAAGGCATCAACATTGAAGACAGCAAGGTGCTGGCAGGCGAGAGAAAGCTCGAAAGCATGGTGGAATTCCAACAGAAACTTAGGAATGTCATCAAGTTGGTGGGCAGTCAACGAAGAGAAGTGTTTATCAATGTCCGTACTGATACGTTTTTACTTGGGTTAGATAACGCGAAGGAAGAAACGCTTGAGCGGGCGCAGCATTATGCCAATGCAGGCGCTGATGGTCTGTTTGTACCTTTTATCTCGAAGCCGGAAGATATCAAAGCTGCAGTTGATGCCTGTGCTCTTCCTCTCAATGTGATGTGTACACCGACCCTGCCAGAATTCGGCGCACTGCAACGACTGGGTGTCAATCGGGTCAGCATGGGGAACTACGCGCACAGTTTTTCGCAAGAAGCACTGAGACGAGTGTTTAGCGAGATTCGCGATAGCCAATCCTTCATTCCGCTATTTTGAGTGAAAAGCCATATTGTTCGTTGTCCTCGCTTTGACTAAAATCATCGCCATTTCCAAGTACACAAATTGAGCAAAAACAATGAACAAAAGCTTTTTGACCAATCTTATCGCAGCAGCCGTGTTCGCTGCGGGTTACTACTTTGAAGAGCCACTGGCACTTTATGGTGGTTTATTTGCGCTGTCAGGTTCGCTGACCAACTTGCTGGCTGTACACATGCTGTTTGAAAAGGTGCCGGGGCTTTACGGTTCTGGCGTTATTCAGGCACGTTTTGAGGCGTTCAAGCTTGGCATCAAATCATTGATGATGGATCAGTTCTTCACCAAGGAAAATGTTGATCGTTTTCTGAATAAAGAAATGTCTGGCGGTGCAGCTTTGAACCTTGAACCTGTGATTGAACAAATCGACTTCAATCCAACGTTTGATGGCTTGGTGGAAGTGATTAACAACAGTCCATTTGGTGGCATGCTTGCCATGATGGGCGGTTCGGAAGCACTGGCACCACTGCGTCAGCCATTCGTAGAGAAAATGAAAACCTCAGTGGTCGACATTACTCAGCAGGATAACTTCCGTGAAGCGCTGAAAGGCCAAATTGAACAACCGGAAATGATGGGCGACATCACGGCTAACATCGAGTCTGTTATCGAGCAACGCCTGGATGAGCTGACACCAGAAATGGTCAAAGAAATCGTTCAGAAGATGATCCGCGAGCACCTGGGTTGGCTGGTCGTCTGGGGTGGTGTTTTCGGTGGTGTGATTGGCGTGATTTCTGCGCTGGTTGCCGCCTGATACAGCCTCCCCTCCCCATTGATTGTGGCACCTTCGGGTGCCGTTTTTGTCACTTCCACAGCAGATTGTTTGGGTACAGCTCACAAATATCTGATCTTGTTGCCAAAAGCTGCCCAGTTGCCCCACTTTCCCGCCGATTCACTCCTAAACTGAATTCCATATGTTTTGTCGCAAACTTGCTACAGGGTGACCACATGGCTAAATCTAAGAAACTGATAACGCTGGCCGCATTGAGCTCAGCGCTTTTTGCTACTTCAGCCTCTGCGCTGGTTCTCCCACTCTCAGTGGGGGCAGACGCTGGGCTCACTGATGTGAAATACAAAGGCCGCAGCGCCACCGGTTACTTCTGGGCCATCAACGGTAAACTGCACCTGAATGATTTCACCAGTATTTACACTGGCTACGGCGAAACCACCGCCGATATTCCAGATGAAAACGGCGTCGATCAAGACTTCACCTCTACCTCAATCCCTTTAGCACTTCAGGTGAACATTCCTATCGTCCTGGGTGATGTGTATGTACGTGGCGGTGGCAACTATTACGACAATACTTATGCGATGGAAAAAGAAGATGGTTGGGGTCTGCTGGGCGCGGTAGGTATTAACCTGTCTCCGGGTATTGGTCCTGGCCTTGCAGTAGAACTGACTTACCGTGATGCGGGCAGTGCAGAAACTAGCTCTGTTGGTGTCGGTGCCAGCCTGAATTTCTAACTGTTATGAACATAAAAAGCGCCGGGTTCTGGCGCTTTTTTTGAAATTTAAGCTTTTTTAGGGTTGAGTCCTCTCTCTACGCCCTTTAAGCAGGCAACCAATGTGGCGTTAACCGGCGTTGGAATCCCTACCGCTTTCCCCTGACCAACCACAAAGCCGTTGATAAAATCAATCTCAGTCGTCATTCCATTTTCGATGCTTTGAAGAACAGAGGGTTTGAAGTCAAAAGGAAGTCCTGCTGATGCTTTGACCCATGCTTCCTCAGGATCGGCTAATGACAGTGTCACACCCAATGCACTTGCCACTCTCATTGCCTCAGCAACAGCCTCAACACCTGTTTGTTTAATTGAAGGTATGTCGTAGAGATTACCAAAATTCAATCCAGTAATAGCTGAGAGCGCCCCTGCGGCAACATTAATCAATAACTTATCCCACATTGCTCCCATGATGTTGTCAGTGGCAACCGTCTTCAGACCAGCGTCATTAAAGATACGCTCAACTTCTTTGATTCTTGGGGTCAGTTGACCATCAATCTCACCAATAATCGTCTCTTTATCCGCGACGCCGGCCTTAACCTTTCCTGGAGTCAGCATCATGCCACCGACATAGGTTTTTCCCGCAATAACATGCTCACGGCCTACTACCTCTGATAGCAAAGACTCTTGCCCTAAGCCATTCTGCAGAGACATGACCATGGTATTTTCTCCCACCAGATTAATGGCTGACTCAATCGCTGCTTGGGTGTGAAAGCTTTTGACCAACACTATTACTAAGTCAAATGGCTCGAGGTGTTGTGTTTCAGTGACAGCAAGCACTTTCACGATGTGCTCTGCATTACCTGTTTCCAATATCAACCCAGATTTGTTTACTGCTTCTACAAATTCAGGATCAATATTAATCAAAACCACATCGTTATCAGTAAGTGCTAAATGCCCTCCAATAACAGACCCCATTGCGCCAGCTCCTAGCATCGCAATTCGCATAACTCATTCCCTATCTTGTTGGGGTAATCGCTCAGAAAATAGAGGATTACTGATAGTTAAAGTGATTTAGGAGCCATGGAGCGTTTAGCCTGCATTGAGCCTAACCGAGGTCGATTTGAGACACAGAAAGTACAATGGATGCATGTTAACCGCGCAAGCTCCGCTGTATTCAGCCCAGGGAGTAACCAGACATGAGCAATAATGATGACACAGCACAATTAAAAAAAAGTACCGTTATTGGGACGTTGATTGTTAAATTGATTAGCGAGGAATTGTCGCCAAAACACGTTTCCAGTAAAAAACAGATACCATCTATTTTTGCAGATGGTGGTCGAGATAGGTTTCCGCTTGCTCTTTGCCCATGTATCTGCCGAGCGTCTTAGCAGGCACATTGCGTAAATCCACCATAATCAGGCCATCCAACGCATTGTTGAACGCAGGATCCACGTTAAAGCACACCAGCTTGCCATTCAGACCAAGATATTGTCTCAATAGCACTGGCACACCCAACCCCTGACTCATACGGCTGATCACTCGCGATAACAGCTGTAAATCACCCAATCCTGCCAGCATGGAGGTATGCCAAGGCACAGGTGCGGATGTTTCCAGCGGTGTGGTCGGTGCCACCAGCTGCGCTATGTCCTCGTCGTAGTGGTGCACGCTCAGGCTCTCGGCCAACAAACGACGTGCTGTTAGCGGATAATCGTTACTAATGCTGACCGGACCAAACAGGGTGGTGATATCAGGATGTTTGCTCACGTAAGCTGCAATCCCCTTCCAGAGCAGCAGTAAGGCTGACAAGCTTCGCTGGTACTTTTCATCAATCACCGAACGGCCCATTTCCAGCGAGTTACCCATGCTTTCAACAAAGCGCTCGTCGTATTGGAACAAGCTGCGTGAATAGAGTCCATTCAACCCTTTCTCAGCCACAATTCCCTGCACTTTACCCAAGCGATATGCGCCGACCATTTGCCGCGCTTCCCGATCCCAGATAAACAGATGCAGGTAGTAATCGTCATATTCGTCGATATCACAAGCCATGCCAGTGCCTTCACCGACAGCGCGGAAATTCACTTCGCGCATTCTGCCGATTTCCTGAAGGATCACCGGAATATGCGTACTTTCCGTGCAATAAACATCAAACTCATTGGATGACAGAAGTTTTGCTTGCGCTGGTAATGTTGTCAGTTCCTGTTCTATCGCATCGACAGACTGCGGCGCAATGATGGGTTCGCCTGTCTGTTCCAACTCAACAGCCGTCACCGCTTGTTCACGGTTGAGCAAGTAAGTATTGAGCCTGAGGTAATTGACCAAGGCGTCGTCATTTTCAAATGCACGACACTCTTTCCACGGGATAGGTTCACCAATGGAAAGTGGGATGGAGTCACCGCGTTTATTGAGCAATTCACGCGCCAGCATTGCGGTGCGGAGCAGCGGGTGGATACGCCCAGCCCGATAGAATTTGCGGCTGTTCTGACCGCCAATGTAAACCGGTAACGCCGTCGCTTTGTGCTTCTTGACCAAGGCAGCAACTGAACGGCTCCACGCCTTGTCTTTGAGCTGTCCATCTTCGTCGAAGGTCGAGACTTCACCGGCTGGGAAAATCAGCAGCAAACCGCCATCGCTGACATGTTGGTGTGCTTCGCGTAACGCTCTCAAATTCGCCTTACGCGCACTCTCCCCTTCAAACACATCGACGCCGATAAAGATGTCACTGAGTTCGGGAATACGTTTGAGGTAGTAGTTGGCCAGCACTTTCATATCAGGGCGCACCTGACGCAGTAGTTTGGCGAGGATCACCCCTTCCACACCACCGAGCGGATGATTGGCCACCACCACTGTGCTGCCAGTGGTAGGTATATTCTTCATGTCCTCGGCAGAGACGGTGTAGTCAATGCCGAGCACATCCAGGGTATAGGAGAGAAAATGATCGGTATCTATCCCTTCCGGACGGCGGCGGTAGTGCTTATCCAAAGCCCGGAGACCTGTCACTGACTCCAGCGCTTTTTCAATCACACCAAACGGCGTTTTTCTCGGGATCTGAAAGGGACTGATCATTGATGACTCTCCTTTTAGCGGTTAACAGGCTGGATTAGCGCTTCGCCCAGTTTTTGTCACCCAAATCGATAAAGCCCGGGATGTCTTTTTCCCATGCTTTCTGAACAGAATCGTCATAGTTCAGGTACAGCTTGTTATCGACGATAGTCCAAAACTCAGGGTCACCCGGCGCTAGATCATCTTTCTCAGCGATTGCCCATGCACAGTAGCCACCGTATTGCGGTGCATACTTCTCTGGGTCAGCGAGGAATTTGTCGAGGTTTTCCTGGCTGGAGAACAACCAATCAGCACCCTGATATTCGGTTTTGAAATCTGATTTGCCTTTGACTGGTGTGCCGTCGAAGAAAGACACAGTGTCATAACCACTCACCGCTTTGCTGCTGAAAAAGCCAGTGTAAACATCGGCGGCGAAAGTCAGTGGTGAGAACAACAAAGTTAGCAGTAACAGTACGCGAGACATCTTTCACTCCTTTTATTTTGGGCAGGTTCGCTTGCCAGGGTCTGTTGACCTTTGGTGGTGAAATTTTGTTCTAGCCATAAGCGTTTTAGGCGCGGCGAGGTGTATGCCGCCTAGTTGTTCTAAGCAAATACACCTCAACAAAGCATAAAACGCTTAGGGCAGAACCCTTCGGGCAGCGTTTGTGGGGACTTTCTCCTGCGTTATCGGCTTCTCATGTAGGCCAGCTACACATCAAAGCCTCTGCCTTGTATAAAGTCCCCACAAACTGCTGCAAAAATCATCACCAAAGGTCAACAGACCCTATATAAGAACCTATCGGGGAGGTAAAAATTTCACCTTTTTTCGCTGGCAACCAAACGCATGTTTGGTACTTTTCGAATCAAGGTTTCTGTCGCCGTTGGAACGTTTTCACACGGTGAACCATCGACATACACCATTTCCATTGCCCCCGGTGTGGCGCTGAGGTGTGTAAAGCTCACTGTGTTGGCATCGTCCCGGTGCATACACACAGATTTGTAGCCCGCTTCCGGCACATGGCTGCGGTGAAATGCCCATGCTTTCTCGACGGTTTGCGGTTCGGTCATGATGCTTTTAAAAGCTTCACGCCTTGCAATCATCACTTCCTGAAATGCCACGGAAGAAGAAATCATCGGCTCAACGCTGGGTCGCTGCGTGAGAACATGACCATCCCACTGGAAAGCAATCACGTGACCGTGGTGCGCATTCAAATCCGGTGCGAAAACCAGCAGGGTGAAGGGCGCATAAGAGCCCATATGAAGGTTATTGAGTGTGCTGACGACATCTGCCACTGACGACGAAGGTGCCAGCATTTTCACCAACAAGCCACGACTGATGAGTGGCAATTCGGGAATATCACCCTGATAGTAATTCAGTAGACAAAGAGAGAGACCATGTTGGTTGGTGGCGATCCAGGTACCGCCGCCATCCGGGTCTACAGGCATGAGAAATTCGGTGCCTTGTTCGCGAAATCGCTCCGGTGGTCGCGCAATGGCACGGCCCTTTTGCTCATCGCGGTTGAAGAAAACGTCGTAACCGTTATCGTGCAACAGCCAACTGACAGTACACATCTACTGTTCTCCACGAAAATGACTGAGGGTGGCAGGCGCAAGGCCAAAGGTTTCTGCCACACTGATCTTCTGTGCGCTCAAACTCACGCGGATAAGCGCAAAATGATGCACCGCATGGCTGGAAACAAACGCCAGTTCGCGACCCAGCGTTGACGCTGATGTGGCCGCTGCCTGACGGTTCAGGCTCACCTCATGTCGCACATTGATGGCTGAGTCCATATCAGCTTCTGAAAGACTTTCCAGCCATTCGCAAAGATGTCTCCATTCCGAAATCGCTATTTCCCGATCCGTTTCGACAGGATGTGCACGGCGACGAACGTCATAGTCGATTTCCTGTGCAGAAGCCGCATGAAAGACATCCAGAATATGGCGCATATGCTGACCAATCGAGCTTTGCAAATAAGGCGCAGCAACGAACTGGTATTGGTCATCTGACAATTGATGAAGAAGCTCAAGCGCCTGTGCCGCCACATCCAGTCCCCCTTCTACCTCGACGGCATAAGGTGCGTTCAGTGATGGTTTGGAGTCTCTTGCTAACATGGAATCCCCTCAAATCGATGCTTTATTCGATTGTTTCTTGTTTTAATCGGTCGACGGATAATCACGCACCAGCGCTTTTTCCTTGCGCCATGCTCGATACAAGTCCATCAACGAAGGTACTTTATGCCCCGCTTTTCGTTGCAGGTTGCCTATCTCAAACAACATGCGGTACTGTTCCAGCAAGGTACTGAAAGCACTTTTGATGGTCGCGCCACGATCCCAGATATGGGCGGCTTCACTGCTGGCACCATTAACTTCTAAAAGCACAAAATCCTCGCCACGCATCAGGCTCGCGATGTCGCGGAACTTCAAATCAATCCGTCCATAGTGATAACCGGGGAAATCATCAAAAATTTCATCCAAGCGCTCGACTAACGCTTCACTGATATAGTCACGTCCATCGCGGAAAATCGCTCCGCGAGAATGACTACCGGCAAACGCAAGGCGGAAGGTTTCCCCTTTGGCGAGTACCAAATCCAGCTTATCTTCATGGCGTGAGCGATAGAGGTGGGAAAGTTTTCCGGCGCGCGAATCTTCATCAATTAACTGTGCGAGGTTACTTTCGCCGTCACCCACCACAAACGGGTTGTATTTGAGCGTCATGGAGAAAATCTGTCCTTTCTCCTGACCTGGGTAGCGCACGTAAAACACGCCTGCTTCGGCGTTATAAGGCGCTTTTTCCTGCAGCATCAAGCGGGCACCGTCAGGAAACAGGCGAAGGTATTCTTCCAGCTCACCTTTGTTTTCCACCAAACGCACGCCTGCACCACGACACCCCAAGTCCGGCTTGGCAACAACAGGAAAGCCGAGCCCCGCCTTGTGTAATGCCGTCAAGGCTTGATGCGCCTGTGTTTCAGGCGGCATTGCCGTCTTCTCCCACATGATGTAAGGCAGGATCCAAGGTTTGGCGGTTTCACCCGCCAACGACAAGATGGCGTCCTTGGACTCACCCACCATGCCGCTTAAATCAATCCCGGGGTTTGCCACCAATGGCAACCCGAAGCTTCGGTATTTCAAGCCATTCCAAATCCATTGCAGGGCAACCGGAGCGTAAAACACCCAACCCGGCCAGAATTCAAAAAACGACACCGGCTTGCCGCTCATGTCTAGAGGCGGCATGCCATGGTTAACCGGCAAGGCAGGGGACGTTTTCTCTTCCACCAGCTTTAATCTGTGCAAACGGCTTTCTCCTTCAGCTTGCTCCCTGCAACGCGGTTGACAGCAATGAGCAAGAGCACCACAACCGGGATAAGCCCCCAACTGAGGTGGTTATTAATCCATTCAATTTCGCCCAACTGGTAAACCAGCGCGAAAACCAATGCCGTCCAGAGCGCGGTCGCCACCAAAACAGCAGATAAAAATGGCTTCAGCCCCACGCGGAAAAAACCGCTGAGGCAAAAACCCACAAACCTTAGACCCGGCACAAAACGAATAAGGAACAAATTGCCAAACGCATGGGCACGCAGTTTGCGGCGTATCATTCTCACGCTCGGCTTGGTCAGTAAAAATCCGCGCAGTTTTCTCCAGCGGCGAGCCCACAAGCCAAGTGCATACAAGCCAATATCGCCTGTGGCGATGCCAACAAAAATCGCCGCCAGTGCGGCAGGGATAGACATCACACCCTGCGACGCCGCAACGCTTGCCGTCACAATGGCCAAATCTTCGAGTAGATAAGACAGGAGGATCACCGCGAAAAAGAGGGTCACAGGGGAAAACGTCAGCAATGTGGCGGTGATGTCATTCAAAGTGGGTACCCAGCTCCATGGTTCTACTTACAGAATAGACAGGATTAGCGCGTCATTGCTTTCACTGGGCAGATAAATTCCCTGCTTTCACAAAAATAGGACAGGTAAACCAGTTATTTAGTGACTATGGAGGCAATCCAACGCTTCAGTTTTCCCGTGCTTCAATCCATGACACACTACTGCCCCTAGAGTGCTATTGATTGAAAGGAAGTTTCCCAATGACTGATAAACCCCAAAGTGCATTCCTTCGTTTGGAAGCTGAGATGACCGAATTTGCGCGCGAACGTGATTGGGAGCAATTTCATAACCCCAAGAATCTTGTGATGGCCTTGAGCGGCGAAGTGGGCGAACTGGCAGAGTTGTTTCAGTGGCTGACGCCGGAACAGGCAGAAAATTTCCCTTCAGAAAAGCGTCAGGCGCTTGAGCATGAGCTGGCGGATATTCAACTTTATCTCATCCGTATTGCCGACCGTTGTGGCGTGGACTTAGAAAAAGCCTGTGATGAAAAGATTGCGCACAACCGTAAGAAATACCCACCCGAGAAGTGCTTTGGGAAAGCGGTCAAATATAACGAGCTGTAACATCACGAATAACGCGCTGTAAAACAGCCGGTCTTTCTCGGCACAACAATGAGACATCATCTAAACTTTTGAGACATAACTCTGCCTTTAAGGTGTGGCTTCGCTGTCAGCGCCTGCCGAAAGGGAGAGTTTCCTTTTTTGACTCATGGTTCGGATGACAGAATGACGCCATCGACAGCGCCCCCATCTTCTAAGGACGTATTTCCAGAGAATGCGGTTTTGCTCCGCGTGATGCTGTTGTTTCTGGGCTGTCTGATTGAGTCGCTGTATGCCATCTATTTTTTACGCCAACCCAACAGCGCCGCGTTTATTTGGTATACCAATGGTTTCAGTATCGCCATGATCGCTCTGGCTCCTCCCAGCCAGCGTTTTGCCCTTGTTGGCACTGCTTTTGTTGCCATCTTACTTTCCAATATTATTTTCGGTGATGACCCTCTACAAAGTATTCAACTCTCAGCCGCAAACAGCACGACCATCATTCTTGGCAGCCTGTCTCTGGTGCTGATAAGTCGATACGCTGAACCTTTCCTTTCTCTTAAAGCGTTTAGCTTTTTTGTTTTATTTACGGTCATCCTAGTGCCGATTTCGGGCGCGGTGCTCGGTGGTTGGGTACTCAATCGAGAATTATCCATTCCTTTTGAAGTCGTTGCTCCGGCTTGGTATCTGGGAGATGTTATCGGTTTTCTCGCCATCACCCCATTGATCTATACCTTGCTGCAGCGAGATAAAGAGCTGCCTTCCAGCATTTATCGACCCACGACCGTCCTCACTATCTTCGCTATCGCAGCGCTTTCTGGGTGGCTGCTCACCCATGTCGCTTTCCCGTTCATTGCTATCGCTATCGCGTTAACATTGGCTGGTGCTGTCTTAGATAGACTCTCAGCGTTTTTTACCGCCTTTGTCGTATCAGTTACCTTGGATTTGCTCTTGGTTAACCCGGGAGAGAATTTATCGCTCTCAGTTGAACCTTCCAACCCAACCGCTCTGCTTCTTCCCATCAGTGGAGCTATGTTACTGGGTGCCATTCTAGCGGTGAAATCAGCACGTCTACTGCACATTCAAAAAATGAGTGATGAGCGCGCAGAGTTGTTTTCAAACGCCATGCAGTCTTCTGTCATCGGTACAGTAATGGTGCAGCCTGATGGCAAAATGAGTAATGCGAATCGAAGCTTCATTGACCTGATTGGCTACACTGGGGAAGAGTTGGAAAACAAAACCTTCCGCCAGTTAGTTTTTCACCGCGACAAAGACACCGCAAATGAAAAGCTCCAACTCCTTGCTCAAAGTAAAATCAGTAACTTCCAAGCAGAAGTCCGCCTGACCCGTAAAAACAAGCAAGTCGTTTGGACACGTATTGCCGTTTCAATCATCCGGGACAAATGGACGGGTAACACCCAGCAATACATCTATCAAGTGCAGGATATTGATAAAGACCGGCGCTTTGATGACGAGCGGAAAATGTGGTCCAAGAAATTTGAATTCGCCCTCGGCATTAACCATACCGCCGTCTATGAAATGGAGTGCCACACTAAATACCTGCAACTTTCCGAAAATTCCGAGCAAGCCATTGGCATTAAAGCCACTGAAGTGAAACGCCTTTACGAATGGATGTCCCGTATTCACCCTGAAGACCTGCGCGAATACCAGCATACGTTAACCCAAAACGGGGGACACTCAGGGGCCATCGAATACCGCTTGTTGGATGATAATGAGCGATATCGCTGGGTAAGGGACAACTGTCAACCTATTGAATATGACAGCCACGGCATGACGACCAAAGTGATTGGTACCATTACCGACATTGATGACGAAAGAGCGTTGTCCCTGCAAGAAGCCATGGCAGCCAAACAAACAGAGTTGGTCGGTCAGGTGTGTGATTTTGGCCTGTGGGAATACACGCCTGAAACAGAACAGCTCTATTGGAACGAAGAAATGTACGCCTTGTTTGAGCTGCACAATGGCGAGCATATGACGACATCTCTTTGGCGGGAAAAAGTACTGCCTTCAGACCGCCATCAGCTTGATTCTATGTTCAACATCACCCGTATGAACAACGATCAACTCAGTTTCAACATCCAGGTACAAAACGCGCATGGACATGTGGTGTACCATCATATTTTGGCCAGGGTCATTCACTCTGAATCGGGATCCCGTTTGGTCGGGCTATGTCAGGAAACAACCTTAATCCAGCGGGAAAACGCACAACTCGAACGTGAAAACCTTTTGCTGGCCACGGCAGCGGAATCCGTCACAGATGGCATCGTCGCGCTGGATTCCCTGCTTCGGATAACCTTTATCAACCGCCATGCTTCGGTCTTCACTGGCTTCTCCCCAGAAGAGCTGGTTGGTACTAACATCGACGAACAGTTCAATATCTTTGATCGCCAGAACCAATACACCTTTGCGCACCTACTCTCGGCCTACCACCAAGACTTCCGTTTGAGGGGCACCTTTACCCTGCAAACTGAACATAATCAGGAGAAGTTGGTATATTTAGAAGCGACCCCTGTCATCCTCGATGGCGCAGCACCCAGCGGCTGGGTGCTGACTTTCCACTATCAAACAGCGACGGTAGAAGAGAGAATTGCAGGGCTGGAAGAGAAGTCAGCGATAGATACGCTCACGAAGTTGCCAAACCAACGCGCGTTTGAACATAGATTACAAAGCCACATCGACAGCTTAAAGGGCACAGAGCCGCATGCACTGGCGGTGATAGAAATCAGTGGGCTCGACATTCTGACAGATGCCTTCGGCGAGCAAATCCGTGATCAGCTCATTAAATCGGCGGCACTTTTAATCAAGGCGCTGGGTAATAAACAGTGCGTTGCCAGAATCAGTGATACCCAATTTGGCATGCTGCTGGAACATGAATCCGTCGAACACGCTCGTTCCTCTCTGGTCACATTGGCAGAAAAAATTGGCGCGTTGAAGTACCAGCAAGGTGACTTTTCCTATCCATTAGGATGCTCAATGGGGTTGACTGCAGCAGACGACCCGAACAACACACCATTCCAGCTCATCTATCAAGCGCAGGTGGCATTGGAGTCGATCTCTGAGGGCAGTCAGCACGCTATTTCAATCTTTGATGCATCCTTGCTTAAGGACGGCATTTCTTTCCGTCGCGACTTTTTGCTGCAGCGTATTGATACCGCCATCTCTACGAATTCATTCAGTCTTTTAAGCATGCCTATCGTTCCTACCAATCAGGAAGATCAAACCTGGCATGAGCTGCTAGTCAGGCTGATCACGGAAGATGGCGATCTCTTGTTACCCGCGGAATTCCTGGCCGCCGCAGAACCTACTGGCCGATTGATCAGCATTGAGCGCTGGGTCTTCAATGAAGTGCTGGTCACGCAAGCGTCTGCACTGGCGCAAACCGGCATGTCGGTCGCGGTAAACATCTCTTCAGGGGCTTTCTACAACGACAGTTTCATGAGCTATTGTCTGGGTTTGGTCAAGAAAAGCGCCTTGCCTGCCCAACAAGTTTGTATCGAAGTAAAAGAGAGCACCCTCTTGATTGATACCGTGCGATCACAACAGATTGTTTCTTCGTTAAGAAAACTGGGTTGTGAAGTCGCCGTTGACAGTTTCGGTGCCGAGTTGACGTCGTTCGGGTATCTGCGCAAGTTCAATATCAGCCTGCTCAAAATTGATGGCAGCATTATCTCCATGATGAAATCGAGCAAGGTCGACAGGCGTATCGTTGAATCCATCAAACAAGTCAGCGACTCGCTCAAAGTCAAAACCGCAGCACAGAAAGTCAATTCTGATGAAGACCTACGCCAGGTGATGGAAGTTGGACTGGATTACACACAAGGCTACATATACGGTGAACCTGTTCCCCTCGCCAGGATCATTTCTTCCTCCAAAGTGGGGCTGGGGAATACACACGCGAAAGAAGGTTTAAGCAAAAGAAAGACAGCGGGTTAACAACCTATCCCCGTCACAGACTCACCGCACATATCTTCCCATCGCTGTCGATTTATCATTCAATCATCACTCTCACGAGCGTCTTTAGCAGGGACTGACACATGGTGAATTGTGATTATTTGATCATCGGCGCGGGTATCGTCGGCCTCAGTGTGGCCAATGAGCTCCAAGAACGTGAGCCCAACGCCAGGGTCGTGGTTGTCGAAAAAGAAACCCAACCCGCCAGTCACCAAACCGGACGCAACAGCGGTGTTATCCATGCCGGTGTCTACTACACGCCCGGCAGTATGAAAGCCCGCTTTTGCAAAGAAGGAAATCAGGCCATCAAAGCCTTCTGTACCGAGCACCATATCCCTTTCGAAGAGTGCGGCAAGCTGCTGGTCGCCACCAGCGAGATTGAGCTTCAGCGCATGGAAGCATTAAAAATCCGGGCGGCTGACAACGAACTGGAATTCGATGTGCTGGACGCCGCACAGCTTAGGGAAAAAGAGCCAAATATCAGTGGGCTTGGTGCCATCTTTGTCCCTTCAACAGGCATCGTCAGCTACCGCCAAATCTGCGAAAAACTCGGAAGTATGATCAAGGAGAGAGGTGGCGATGTGTTCTACGGTCATCCCGTTGAATATATTCAGGAATCTAAAGATGCCGTGACCGTGGTGGCAGGTGAGCAAACTTTCCATACCGGCAAACTGATTTCCTGCGCAGGCATCATGTCAGACCGCATTGTGCGTATGCTGGGTGAAACGCCCGATTTCCAAATGGTGCCGTTTCGGGGCGATTACTACCAGTTGGCGACTGAACACAATGCCATTATCAGCAGCCTGATTTATCCGATTCCTGATCCCGCCTTGCCATTTCTTGGTGTCCACCTGACCAAGATGATTGACGGCTCAGTCACCGTTGGTCCGAATGCGGTGTTGAGTCTTGCCCGTGAAGGATACTCTCGCTTTTCTTTCTCTCCGGCTGACGTGGTTGAAATGCTGCAATACGCAGGCTTTTACAAAGTGATTCGCCGCAACTTCAAATCGGCGATGAAAGAGCTGAGGAACGGGTTCTGGAAACCGGGATACTTAAAAGAAGTGCAGAAGTATTGCCCATCCCTGACCAATCAGGATTTACTTTCTTACCCTTCCGGTATTCGTGCTCAGGCAGTCTACCAAAATGGTGATCTGGTTGATGATTTCCTGTTCCACAAGACCGAGCATGCCTTGGTGGTTTGCAACGCCCCCTCACCAGCAGCGACATCCTGTTTTCCTATCGCGAAACATATCGTCAAACAACTCAACTAAACCTGCTCAAAAAGCGCGCTAACACCTTGTGTGTTAGCGCAAAATTTCTTTCTTTAATTTCATCTACACCGACAAATCTCTTTTCTTTTTTAAAGCTCAGGCATAGCATCATCGCCTAAATCCTGTAGGACGTATCAAACAGGTTTTCACACCCGTTTGTTCACTAACAAAAAACAACAAAGAACAGCCATCTTCACTATGAAAAAAGCCATTCTTCTGCTGTCAGCGACTCTGCTTGCTGGCTGCTCGGCAGCGCCCGAAACCCCGGATTGCAACTGCGATAACACACCGCCACCAGTGACCAGCCAACCCGTGTCTGATGCCAACAAAAAGGCAATCAACGCCCTGTTCGCTTACATTGCTAAAGAAGCGAAAAAGCAATGGGGCGACGATGAGTATGTCGAGTCCAGCAAACACCGCTATGTGAAGTATCTGGACGGTTACCAAACCCGTGCGCACATCGACTTTGAGGCAGGTAAGATCTACGTTTCGACCGTTGCCCAACGCCAGCCGATGGAGAAGCTGCAAAAAGCCATCGTTCAAACGGTATTAATGCCTGCTGATCCGAAGCACGTCGAGCAGTTTACGGACAAAGATATTGAGCTCACCGGAAAGCCATTTTTCCTCGGTCAGATTGTCGATCAGGAAGGCAAATCAATTGAATGGGAATGGCGTGCAAACCGCTTTGCGGATTACCTCATCAACAACAAGCTGCAAAGTAAACCCATCAAACGTGGCAAAGCTTATTACGTGCAGATTGATATGGTGAAAGACCATTTGGAGCAGCGTGAATACCAGTATGCACACTATGTTCGCGACGCCTCAAAGCGTTACGACATTCCAGAAGATCTGATTTACGCGGTAATCAAAACCGAGAGCAGCTTTAACCCTTATGCAGTCAGCCATGCGGGCGCATACGGCTTGATGCAGGTGATCCCGAAAACAGCAGGCGCGGATGTGTTTAATCTGGTGAAGAAAAAGCCGGGAATGCCGACCAAGGAGTACCTGTTCGATCCCGCAAATAACATCGACACAGGCACGGCGTATCTGCACATTCTGAAAACCCGTTATCTGCGTGATGTAAAGAATGCGTCATCCAAGCACTTCAGCATGATTTCCGCCTACAACGGCGGCACAGGCGGTGTTCTGGCGACCTTCCATAACGATCGCAAACAGGCGATGGTAGAGCTTAACCGCAAGTCTCCGCGTCAGGTCTATGATGCCCTGACTACCCGACACCCGAAAGACGAGGCGAGACGCTACCTACAGAAGGTGCTCTACTTCCAAAAAGACTTTAACGAAGGGAAAATCTAGGCCGGTACGTTAGGGACTGTATAACAGAAAAACGCGAAGTCAGTTACTTCGCGTTTTTCATCTCTTCGAATCCACCTGCATTGTGAAGATTGGTGAAGCCTTTGCTCAGCAGGTATTGATACGCCGCACCTGAGCGAACACCACTTCGGCAATACAATACCAGCGGTGTGTCTTTATCTAAACTCTGGATGTGTTTATCCAATTCCGTCACCGGGTAATTCACCGCGCCACTCAGGTGGCCATCATCGAATTCACCCGGAATACGAACATCCACCACCATCGCGCCCTGCTCAATCATTTCCCAACCATACTCGGCGCGCTCCGTTGCCGAAGCCACAGGCGGCACCAGCAAGGCGCTACAAAGTGTCAGGGTTAATGCGATTGTTCTGTTCATTCCTTCATCCTTGGCTTTAATCTATTTCTTCTTATATTTATGCAATAAATCCAGAGGGATATGGCAATAGTCATCAGGAAAACGGGTCAGCCTGTCTTGATGCTCATCATCACTCGGCACATAGTTACTCAGAGGCAATACTTCCACTGCAATCTTTTCCGCATCTTCCCTGGCCGCAATGAATTCGCGGGCAATAGTCAAATGCTCTGGATGGTTGCTGTATATGCCTGTGCGGTATTTCTCGCCGACATCTTCGCCTTGCTGGTTCACACTGTGCGGATCGATGATTTCAAAGAAATATCCCATCAGCGTCATGACAGAGACCGTGGAAGGGTCGAATTGTGTTCGCACACATTCGGCATAACCATCATAAGGTGTGGCCGTTGAATCGCTGGTGCCGTTAGCCCTTCCCGCTTCAGTGGATATCACACCTGGCAAGTGGCGCATAAACTCTTGCACGCCCCACAGGCAGCCACCTGCAAAGTAGATCTCTTCCAACGGTTTTTCTGGCGAAGCTTTTTTCATTGTTAATGAGTATCTTGTTTATTGGTTTAAACGACTTTCAACTACTTCATAGTGAGACACGTGAAAGTCAGGTTTCAGTTCATACTTTTCATCTTCCGGGTACAAACGGGCAATGCCGATATCTTCACCCGCAAAGGCCTTAATGCACTCCAGATCTTTCCAGTAGCTGATTAAAGTGATTTCTGAATTTCCATCCATCTCGCGCTTGAAGATCTGCGCCCCCTGAAAGCCCTCAGTCTCAGACGTTTCTTTCACTCCGGTTTCATAAAGATAAGCGATAAAACCCTCTTCATGATGCTTTGGGCACCGCGCTTTCCATTCCCTTGCGATCATCTCAAACTCCTTGTTACTCGCTGAACTTTGAAAACCTTAACACGGTAAAATCCCACTTGGTGAAATTTGTCCGCTAGTCCTCATACATCTTCATCCTCTCCAACGAAAAACAGCCCTTGAAGGGCTGTTTTATGAATCATGTTTATCGGTTGGAATCGAGAGAAAAAGCTACCTCATAACAATGTACAGAGTGATACTATTCGGCCGCTCAATACCCGCCAATAGCAAGGCTTTATGTCACGGATTTCAGCCTGATAACGTCACTCTGACTGGCCTTGCGCTTATTTTCTTCCAAGTAGTCAAGCCAACCATCAACGGGCAGCGGTTTGGCAAAATAGTAGCCTTGAGCCGAAGCACACCCAAGCTGACGCAATGTATCGACATGCGGTCGAGTTTCTGCCCCTTCTGCCACCACGGATAAATCCAGCACTTTAGCCAGTTGGAGAATCGCTTTGGTGATTTCATAGTCCGACGATGATGAGTGAACGTCTTTGATGAAGCTGCGGTCGAGCTTGATGTAATCGGCGGACAGATTCTTAAGCACAGAGAGCGAGGAGTAACCCGTACCGAAGTCATCAATCGCGATTTTGTAGCCTTTGGCGTGCAGGGTTTCGATTGTCCTGACGCAGGTTTCAAAGTCCCGCATCATGTCGCGTTCCGTGATTTCCAAAATCAGCTGACTCGGCTCGCAATCTGTCTTATCGAGGATTTTTTGCAGTTGCTCTGCCAAATCTGTCATGTAGAACATTCTTGCGGAGAAGTTAACGGAGATAAGGATACTTGACGTGTCGATACCCGCGTTTTTCCACTCTGTGACCAATCTGGCTACCTTGCTAAACACCCATTTGTCGATGTCGACAACCAGATCAGATTTCTCTGCGACTTCCATGAAAGCAGACGGCGGAAGCAAGCCCAGTTTAGGATGCTTCCACCGCACCAAAGCTTCTGCACCAACAATATTGCCGGATGCTAAGTTCACTTTGGGTTGGAAAAAAACAGTCAGTTCATCTCGACGAACCGCATGGTTTAAACCGCGGTTGGTTTCGATGATGTCGTTCACTTCTGTGGTCATTTCATCCGTATAAATACGGTAACTGTCGCGACCATTGCGTTTCGCGTAATACATCGCTGTATCTGCATTCCGGATCAGTGTTTCACCATCATGTCCGTGGTCAGGGAACTCACAGATACCGATACTGGTTGATACAAAAATTGTATTTTTTTCAATGTAGTAAGGCTGCTTAATTGCCTTATTAATTCGCTGCGCGATGAGCTTCCCTTGCTCTAAGTGAGTGTTAGGAATGAGGATCATAAACTCATCACCCCCCATGCGCGCGACAAAGCCGGAATCACCAATCAATCTGGTCAATTTCTCCGCCACGTTAACCAGCAAATTGTCTCCCGCGGCATGTCCCAGGGAGTCATTAATGGTTTTGAATTCATCAATATCCAGATAAAGAAGCAGGAATTTGGTGCCATTCTCCTTGGAGTCAGCGATTTGGTTACGCAGCTCTTTCGTCGCGAGTAATCTATTCGCCAGGCGGGTCAACGGGTCATGATGGGCAAGAAAGTCGAAGTTTTTTTTCTCTTCGGTAATGGCCTGATAAGCCTCAGACAATCTCGCTGCCATGTTGTTGTAGGCATTCTCAATATGCCCCCACTCATCCGTACGTCCCAAATCAATGGGCCGTTTGGTTCCATGGGAAACCAAGCGATCGAATCCATCTTTAAGATCGTCCAAAGGCTTCTGGATATGTCTGCTGACAACGTGATTAACCAGCAGTACAGAGAACAAAAATGCCAACAGACTAATGATGATAGCGTTGAAGCGAGACTCAGTGATCACATCTTCTAACTGGGTGGTGAGCTGTAAGGTTTGCTCCTGCACACGGGATTCCGTGCTTTCCACCATTTCAAGCAAACCTGCCTGAGCCTGAACAAGTGCCGCCATCACAATCCAACGCTGGTCCAGGTTGGCGCGGATTTTCCTGAGCGTCGCATGGTATCGCTCTAAGGTCCGCTTAATTGCGATTTTCTGCGTTCGGACTGCCATGGTGGATATGTCCACGTTTTCCAGATGAAGCTGAAGAATATCCAGCTCCTTTTCAGCCTCTATGAGCAGCACTTTTTCGGTTTCGGGCGTAATGCGGCTATGAATATCCCCCAACATTTTGCCAACCATCAGAAATGACTCACGAAGCATGGCGATAATATCGAGCTCGTTGTTGTAGATAGTCACCTCTTCTTCGCCGAGGTGTTCTAACTTGCTCGCTGCCACTGCCACCTCAAGCGCGTCGAGTTGATCGGCCAAGGTCGCATCAATGGTTTTGGTCTGTTTTAGGATCCGGTTCAGCGCCAGAGAGCTGCCGAGAAAGCGGTGGAAGTTGTCGATGAACGCATCTATTTGATAGGAAAAATCCTGATTCGTAGAGAGATCTCTTAGCCTTTGCAGTTGGAAATCAATGTTAAACGCTTCTTCAGAGAGCGCAGTTTCACTGTACAGGAAGGTTTGTTCCAATAGCTTGACCCGTGAGGTCAATGCAAAGACGCGACGACTGATTTCGGAGTTCACAATCAGCTCAGAAACGTGACGGGAAGTTTCTGTTTTCAGCGTGGATTCGACATAGAACAGGGAACGAATGACGATCAGAACAGCGAAGCTCACCATCAGGAGAGAGATGAGGCTTGAGATGATAAGCCTTTGGGTAATGCTGGTATTGTTCAGATTCATCATGGCTTCCATATCTTGAGGTAGGCATCGCGGTAGCCATTTTTCGGGTCGTACACACCACGTTCTTGCTTGCCAATCAATTCACTTACATTATCTGGTGTCACCATGTGTACAGGCGCGGAATATCCACTCGGGGGAAGTTGGTTGAATGCGCGGTTCAGTTCATCCGTGATCTGCCAACCATGCAAGTAGAGAGGCTCTGGAACTGTTGCTAACTGGAAGCTGCCATTATTGATGCGCTTATAGGCCGCACGGCTTCCGTCACCGGCAGAGATGTTCTGCGGTATATGAATTTGCTGTTCAACGTTTGTTTCTAGCGAAGGGATAACATAGTCAATATAGAGGTCGTTGATGGCGAGGATGTGCGTAATATCTGCGCCATATTTCTTCCAAAGGCCTTCAAACGTTACTGGCATCTGCTCGGCAATTTTATCCAGCGGCAGCGCGTTGACCTCCAAAACTTCACAGTTTGCACAACGCCGGATGGTGTCCGCCATGGCGTTCGCTTTGATGGTGGCAATTTTATAGTTGGGGTCTGTGAATATCAGGGTTTTTGCACGCCCTTTGGAGTTGACGATAGCCAGCATGGCGGCAATCTCCGCAACAGCGAGCGGATCTGTAGTGACGTTCATGAAAAGACCCAGTTCGCTGTTCCCACCTGCTAACTCGGTTGCATGCCAACCAATCACCACGATCCCTTGGCTCTTGGCTATCTTAAGAACGTCTTTGTGATGCTGGGCGTCGATGCCACCGAGCACAATCGCATCCGGTTTGAAACTGATGGCTTTCTTGATGGCTGCTCCTTGTCGAACCTCTGAGCCAAACCCATCAATAAACCTAAGGTGCCAGTCGATATTGGAAATGGCTTCAGACATCCCTTTCCCAACGCCGTACACCCCACCATTTCTCAAGTCAGAAGCAACGAAAATAATGTTTTTGTCGCTCACGATACTTGGGCCGGTCGTAGGGCCACGCCAGACAGCATTCTCAGATATCGCTCTTCTCACTTTTTCCTGCGCATAAGCAACGTAGTACGCTGTCATCGTTTCGGCAGAACACGTTGTAGCGAAGAAAAAGATGATAAAAGTCTTGAATCGGGAAAAAATATAAGCACTCAAAGAATGAAACCAGTCCGATTTATAATTCTCATGTATCATTAATAAGCATGTTAATAGAGTTTTTCCAGTTGGTAAACCACAAGGAAGGAAAATGAAAAGAAGTATAGTGGCAGGCCTGGTTTTTGCTTTATGGGTGATGTCTTTTTCAGTTTCATCTAAAGAAAACCTAAATAACTCGAATAATGAAAAACTTAAAACATTTCAGAAAACCGTTAGTGAACCACCATTACCGACGAATATAGAAAAATTAAGCAAACCTATGCGTATTGCAGTTATTTACCCGAGTGCAGACATCTCTGATTTTTGGGTGAAAAATTTCAAAGCGATGACCAAACGCTTACTGGACTTAAAACTACCCTATGAGGTTCATGAGTACCCCTCAAAGCAAATCGAGCACTCATTGCAATCGCAATATACAGATCAAGTGCTTAATGCTGAGCCGCCGTATGACTTCGTGATTTTCGGCCCTTCCGAGCTGGACTTACAGGCGGACAACATCCAGAAACTCTCGGCGTCGGACAAGTTCAAAACCTTCATTTGGGCGTTCCATACCCCAGACAGCACATGGACCCATCAGCCTGACGCCTGGTTCGACTTTTCGAGTGCCATGGGCGCTGATGTACTTTGCGACCATGTGATAAAGCACGTGGGCAAAGAGGTGGAATTTGCTGCCAACCGAGGTATTCCTGGCATTACAGATACCCAACGTTCTCAAGGGTTTATCGACTGCGTACAGCGGAAAGGTAACTGGCGCAATATCTACGAACACTTTGGCCAATATCAGAAACTCGGAGGGGCTGACGGTGTGCGATTGGTACTCAATAATTTTCCCGAAGTATCGATGATACACAATGCCAATACCGCCATGACCATGGGGGCTGTCGAAGCGCTTGGTGAAGCAGACAGATTGTCTGACATTTATGTGACGGGCTGGGGTGGCACCGCAAAAGAGATCGAAAAAATTCGGGCGGGTGAGTTAGATGCGACGCCAATGCGGATGAGCGATGATCTGGGTGTGGCCACCGCTGAAGCCATTAAATTTCACCTCGAAGGCAGGGCTTCTGAAGTGCCTTTAATTTACCTCGGACGCATCACCGTTGTTCATAACCAAATGAAAGAAAGCGAATTAAACCGCCTAACCAGAGAAGCATTTCGTTATTCTGGCATTGAGTAGAACATATCAACAATCGACACCTTCAATTCTCACAAGTGAGAATTGAAGGTGTCGTAGAAATAAATGAGACCCGGATTAAACAATCGCCAAAGAAATATCCAATTGAATTACTTTGATTAAATAAAAGAAAAATGAAATCTGTTTCATAAAAAAAGAAAGGTGACAGTTTAAGAATTATTATTCCCGAACCTATACACCTCCCACTTTCTTTATTAATAAAAACAATCTAATAGTGCGTTTAATTAACCCTAGCGAACCGGGATAGCTACCCTGACGCCCAACCCCGGTTCTGCATCAAACAGCTCAATATGGCCGTAATGCAAACCAGCCACGGCTTTTGCCAAGGACAACCCTAGACCAAGGCCACCATCGGTGCGGCTTTTGTCGACACGGTATAAACGCTCGAACACGCGCTCTTTTTCTTCATCAGAGATGCCGGGGCCATTATCGCTCACTTCGAGCCACACATTGCCGTTTTCCGGATTTTCACCGCAGCGAAGCTGGATTTGACTACCCGCTGGACAATAACGCAGCGCGTTCTCAATCAAGTTAGCTACCTGCTGGATAAGCAGCTCTCGATCGCCTTGAATCATCAGTGGTGAGTCAGGCTTCTCTACCGTCAGCGTCATCTCTGCATCTTCGGCGACATCGACGTAAATCTCAGCCACCGTCTCGATGACATTATTCAGGTCAAGCGCCATAAAGCGGCTTCGGCGTGCACCGGACTCAATCTGGGATATCCGCAGCAATGCATCAAAAATAGAGGCCAAACGCTGCGAATCTTCCAGTGCTCTATCTAGTTCCTCGATAAAAGCGTCATCGAGGTTTGGCTCAACACGATCGGCGTCTTCCCGCAGTGTCAGCAGGTTATGGCGCAAGCGGGTAATCGGTGTTTTTAGCTCGTGAGCGATGTTGGCAGAGATGTCGCTCATTGCCGCCACCGAGCCTTCCAGCCGTGACAGCATGTCATCGACAGAAACTGAAATGCGCGCCAAATCGTTGTGTGTGTATTTCACGTCGCTCCGAGCGGAAAGATCGCCCTCAGCCGCCGCATTGAGCACGCTTTCGATGCGATTGATGCGTTTTTGGCTGATACGGCTCATCGCAATAACCAAAGCAACGGTGAAAATCGACACCAGTACGCCAGCAAGCACAAAACCAGACGCCAGCACCGCAAGAATCTCGTCATCTTCAATCGGGTCATCATCTACTTTTTTATGGTGACCGGTAGCTAGCTGTTGGGACTCTTTCACTATCTCGCGGTTTTGATCTTTCAGTTCATGCTCGACATAGAAGAAAGTCACGGTTGCCATCAGTACCAGACTGATAATCGACACGCCACCAAACATCAAACCTTGCTGGGTAGCAGAACTTTTCATCCATGACGGCAACACCGACAACAGTTTGCGCTTGGAAAAGTGGCGATGGAAAAAGTCCGTCACTCTGGCTTTCATTTCGCCTCACCGCCTTTTTGTTCAAGCTTGTAGCCCACACCACGGACGGTCTGGATCAGCGTATCGCCAAATGGCTTTTCGAGCTTGTTGCGAAGACGGCTGATGTGGGTTTCCACCACACTGGTTTGCGGGTCGAAATGAATATCCCACACGTGTTCAAGCAGCATGGTACGGGTGATCACTCTCCCAGGGTGGCGGAGGAACAGCTCCAGAATACGGAACTCTTTCGGCTGTAAATCGAGTGGCTGCCCCCGACGGGTGGCGGAATGCTCAAACAGGTTCAGCACCACGTCGCCATAATTGATTTCAGGGCTGGCTTCGGTGGACTTCAACACAGAACGGCGGGAAAGCGCGGTGACGCGAGCCAACAGCTCAGAAAACGCGAAAGGCTTGGTGAGGTAATCATCACCACCCGCTTCCAAACCCTGCACGCGATCGTCTACACCGCCTAGGGCGGTCAGAAAAAGAATCGGCGTGCCAACCTGAGCCGCACGCAGCGCTTTTACCAAAGAGAGGCCATCCAACCCCGGCAACATTCGATCGACAATCGCCACGTCGTAGCTTTCTGCCATACAAAGCGTGAGCGCATGCTTACCATTGTCGGTGACTTCAACCTGATGGCCTGCTTCACGCAGGCCTTTTTCTACAAAACTACTGAGGCTGGTATCGTCCTCGACCAACAACACGCGCATAGCGACTCTCTCTGTTTGAAATAAGTTGCGGCTTACATAGCCGCAATGGGTTCTTCGTCGTTTCTCTTATCTGTTGGGTTGGCAATGTCGTTCGCCATCTTGCGCTGTTGCCATTTTGCCATAATGATGGCGGCAACCCCTGCCATCAAACTGATTCCCAGTGTAACTAGTCCCAGCATAAATAGTAGTGAGAAACTCACAACACCCAGAATTGCCATAGGTGCCTCTTGAACAACACGTTTCACCATCTCTTTTGCGCGTTGCCACATTGATGTGTTTTTGTTTTCGTCGCTCATGTGTACCTCCAATCAGGGACGGCATCGCCCCTACAGATAAATTCGATAATGACGTTTTAGGGTCTGTTGACCTTTGGAGAGGGCTTATTTAGAAGCCATCGCATTGATGCGGGTTTCAACGCGTTTGCCATTTGCATCCAGAAGCTCAACTTCATAAGAAGGCTGGCCACGGTGGTCATCTTGCTCAATGCTCCAGGCTTTACCGCCTACCTGGGTTTCTGCTTGCATCAGCGCTTGTTCCAGTGACAGGTAAGTCCCGTCTTTGATACCTGACAGCCAGATCGCATCTTCTACGTCGTCGTCATCGTGGTGATCGTCATGGTCGCGGCGGGTTTTCGTCAGGATCACTTCTCCTGTCGTCGCGTTCACCACGGTTTTGATTTCTTCGCCGGTTTCACTTGCCAGTTCAATCTCGTATACCGCCTGGCCCATTTCTACGTCGCGTTCAGCTTCTAGCACCACGCCGCCAGTGGCGTTTTTGGCAATCTCAACCGCCTGAACCAGGCTGACTGCATCTTCATTCAGTGACTTTGGTGCGTCACCCGCGTTTGCGGTACCTACCGCCATCATGGCGCTCAGACCCAATACAGCAGAAATAGCAGCAGGTTTAAAAATCATTGTCTTTTTCATGGTGTCATCCTCGTTATTGGTATCGGTGGACAAGGACATTTCCCTGTCGACATGGATACTCTAACCAAAGGGGCTTTCGCCAACTTTTCGCGAACTATACATTTTTGTAAGGTTTGATAAGGCTCGCTTTACCAAGCATTTGCATCGAATAGCTTGATAAAAAACAGTACTATCAACGCAATCGATACTTACCCTATGCAAGGAGTGCAACTATGGGCAGCGAGTTCTTTTTCGCTTCAATTCTTAACCTTTCCATCAACCTCATTTACACCATCATTTCTTTGCTGGTTGGCGTTTACGCCCTGTTGTGGGTGGACAAGAAACTACTGAAGAATGTGGATATAGAAGAGGAAATGAAGAAGGGCAATGTGGCGGTTTCACTTTTTGCATCAACCATCCTCATTTTCGTTGCGGTTATCGTCGCGTTCGGTTTTCGCAGTTAAGCTATGAACCTCAAGTTTTATCTTCCGCTGATGTTGGTGTTGGCCGTGGTTGCCAGCCTGCTTGAAGAGAAAAAGGCCAAACTGCCGGATGTGCCAAGTCACACTGAAAAGCAGATAACCGCTTCCACCAGCGCCTTGACGCCAGCGGATATCGAATTTGATGGAAGCAATGGCTTTCTCACCTTGCTTGAATCAAACCGTAAGGTCTCTCATACGGAAATCGCCCGTTGGCGTGCGTCTTTAAAGGGGAACAACGGGTTTTACACCTACCAGACCAATAACCGCCCTTTTACGGCGCTGGCACCCGATATCAAAGGGAACTTTCACCTGACCCACAGTTACCTAGAAGGCTATCTGCCTTTCAAGGTCGACAACCCTATGTTGCCCATGCTGGTGATCGCCAGAAAGAAAACCTATCAGTATGACCACGAACAATACGGTGGCCTGATGGAAATTTGGCAATCGAGCAAGCAGTCTTACTACTACCCTTCTGGGGATTGTGAGGACCACGCTATCTTGCTGGCAGACTGGTTGATAGAAGCAGGGTATGACGCGCGCGTTGCGGTCGGTACTTATGACGGTGGTGGTCATGCTTGGGTGGTGTTGTTCTTAAATGGCAATGAGTATGTGTTGGAAGCGACCCAAAAACGCGGTTTTGGCCGACAGTATCCACTGGCTTCAACCCAGCCAAATTACCACCCGACAATGATGTTTACCCAAGACCATTTTTGGTTAAACACAGGTTCTGATGTCACCACAGATTATTCATCTAAGCATTGGAAACTGATGAGCCGGTTCACTGAGCAGCCTTTTTAACAATTTACAATGTAAACAAGGACACTTACCCGCTAGATGGAAACGGTTTCGCTATCACCTCTCAGCCTAAATGATTGCCAAGCATTGCTGGATTTCGAGTGCCGCAACAAAACGTGGTTTGAGCAATTCATACCGCCAAGGCCCTCAGGCTATTTCAATCTGGTTGGGCTCACCGATGCCACTCGTGAACTGGTAGAAAACCAAAGAACTGAAACCCATCTTATGTATGTGATTTACGATGGCGACAAAATCGTTGCCAGAGCCAATATTCATACCATTTACGACGACCATGTTGAGATTGGCTATCGCGTTTGTCATGAATATTTGGGCAAAGGTATCGCCAAGCGCGCATTACTGGCATTGGTGGAAGTATGTCGTGAGCAACTTGAACTGGACTATGTAGTGGGAAAAGTGTCTTCGGGTAACCAAGCCTCTATCAAAGTGCTTGAGAGCGCCGGGTTTGCTTACCAAAGTAAAGCGTTAAACGCGACGTTGATTCAGGGACAGCACCACGATTTGTTGAGCTACCAGTTAATCCTTTAAAACAAACCGCCGGAATTGCGCCGGCGGTTTGTTTTTTAGGTCGTTGGATTACGGACGCAAGGTCGCAAAATCCAGCGCCTTTCCATCTTTGGATAGCGGGAAGAAGAAGGTCTCACCGCTGCTGTCATCCACACCGTCATTGTCGGTGACAGCAAACGCTTTACCGTCTTTAGTGATCGCAAAGCCTTCAATTTTATCCGTCACGAAACCACCCTGCGCTTTCAGATCTGGAATGAAATCGTATACCACTTCTTTGCTAACCAGTGGTAGTTCACTGCCCAATGCGGCGGGTTTGGCATCAGTCAGTAACACGCGGGTCAGTTGCTTCACTTTCGCCGCGTCACCAATTTGGTTATCACGTTCTATGATGTAAAGCGCACCTTCGTAGACAGTAATTTCAGACAAACCTACCCAGCCATTTTCCGCTGGCTCTGTGGGGTAGCGCACCGCTTTCCACTCACCAGATTTGGTGTTGTATTGCACCAGCTTTACGGTGTTTTCAGGGTCATCTTTCCAGCTACGCTGAATCGCAATCCAGAGGTTGTCGCCTACACGGGTGATGCCTTCTGAACCGTAGCGTTTTTCCACAGCCAGCAATTCAGCTGGGAATTCGACCGTTTCTACGATGTTGCCATTGGCATCAGTGCGATACAGAGCGTGTGGGATCTCTTTGTCAGTGCGCCCTTCAGACGCTAACCAGAAACCACCTTTGCCATCTGTAGTAATCCCTTCCAAGTCCAGTTTCTTCGCTGGTTTGCCGTCTTTCATCACAGGAATACGCGTTGTGATTTTGGCTGGCATGGAAGAAGCATCGACCACAAAAATCGAAGGCTGCGCTTTATAGAAACTGTCGTTCACGGCGTACAGGGTGTTTTCGTTGCTTGGATCCGCTACCAGACCTGACAACGCCCCCCAACCAATGGGCTTGCCATCAACCATCACAGATTCAATTTGTGGGTAAGAGGGTTCTTCGCTGCCAATCTGATAAAGCATCACATGAGCACGCACGCCGCCATCTTCAATCAGATCTTTCTCGTTGGCCGTCGCCAGCAGACCACGCTGTGGAATCGCAACGGCAGATTCCGGTGCAATGCCAGAAGGCAACAGCTGAACAAACTCCGGCGCTTTACCTGTGTCGCGGTATACGCCGACGACAGAACCACGCTCAGACAACACGAAAATGTATTGCTGACCGTTATACGTGCCGACTTCCAAGCCTTCCGGCTCTGCGCCTTTGTTACCAGAGCGTTTTTCCGGGTAGTGACCCGCCATTGCGATGCGGTATTCCAGATCAAGGCCCGACTCAAACAGCACGTCGCCTTGCTTGTTAAAGATGGTAAAGCCGCGCGAACCGCCTTCGTAGTCACCTTCATTGGCAATGACAAAGCGCTCGTCATCCAGCCATTTCACCGCATCGGGTTCACGCTTACGGTTCTTCTGGGTGCCATCAAAGGTCAGTGCACGTTCTTCATCCAAGTCGACGTTTTCCAGGTCAACAGCACCGGCAGGGAAGTGTGCTATCACTTCTCCTTGTTTGCCATCCACAATCACCAAGTGGTTGTTCTCTTGCAGGGTAACCACGATTTCACCAAGGCTGTTGATATCCACAAACTCTGGCTCTGGATCTTCTGGCGCGATGTTGGCTAAGCCTGTCATCGCTACTTTTTTCTGAGCCTCACAAGCAAGCTTGCCGTTTCTAACAGGAACCAGCGCAAGGTGGCCGGCTGGGAATTGTGGAAGCACACCATCGTTCAGGTCTTCATCACGCTCATTTTCAATCGCCACAGCGACGAAGCTGCCATCTTTTGCCACGGCAACAGAGTCCGGCTGGCCACCAAGTTCGCACTTTTCTATACGAACACCTGTGGTCAGATTTCGCTGTTCAAGATAGCCAGACGGCTGAGTGTAACTTTCTGAGGTATTCACGCCAGTGACAAAAGTATCACCCAGAACGTCAATCGAGGTTGGCTCACCATTCAGTGAAACAAAGCCTTTCCCTGTTGGTTTTTTCGGGTTGGTGATATCCAGCATCCCCACGCCTTTCAACGGGCTATCGGTGTAAACCAGTGTGTTGCCGTCTTCACTGACAGCAATGATTTCCGCTGAGGTTTCGTGACTTTTTTCTACGCCCGGTGGGATGTTGTTTGCCGTCGATACCGCGCTAATACGCTGGAATGAAGATTGCTCTGCGGCATGCAAACCCGCGCTGACTGACAGTGCCAACACAGAAACGAGTAGGTTGCGCTGCTTACGCATGGGGAAACTCCTTTATAGACCTATCACCAAATTCTGGGACGCTACCTTTACGACTTTAGGTTTCACTTCAATGACGCTCGCATGGCAATTAGGTGATAGAGGTGAAATTTTGTTCAATACCCGCATTTCCATGTCTGGTAACTTCCACATCACTCCATGAGTGAGACGCACTCCTCGCATCGTCTTAGGGTGACTTTACCCCTCTAACGATTCGTGGGAGGTTGATGAACAGACAAATTAGGGAGAATGGAATGCACCTAGCCGAGCTAAATATTTCGTTTGCAAAAGCCAATATCGACGACCCACTTTTGAAGGACTTTGTCGATAACATTCCCTCAGTCAATGCGACAGCGGAATCGTCCCGCGGGTATGTGTGGCGCTTCAAAGACTCCTACAGCAAGGTGCTCAGCTACCGCCTGTTTGGTAACCCTAATACCCTGATTAACCTCTCTGTTTGGGCGTCCGCCGATGCACTCAAACAGTTCATGTTCAAAACCCACCATGTGGACATCATGAAGCGCCGCAATGAATGGTTTGAAAAACCAAGCTCACACAACTTTGTGATGTGGTGGATTCCGGAAGGACATATCCCTTCGCTGGAAGAAGCAAAAAAGAGGCTGGAACATTTACGCGAACACGGCGAGTCAGAATATGCCTTCACTTTTCGTCAATTCTTCGAACCTTCAGATTCAGGTGCAACAAAGGAAACAACTCAAAGCCGAATGTAACCCACTTCACCGCATGGCATTTTGATTCCGTTTTAAGACAGTTTGTTTTCAGGAAGTTGCCTTTGATCTCAAAGCGATCAACGTCCTTCATTTAGGATAACTTCAATCATCTTGAATGGCTGCGCGGCCGGACATGGTCGCGTTCCTGACGACCTTGGAGTGCGCCAATGAACCAACACGGTAAACTGAACTACGTTGAATTTCCCGCCCGCGACCTGTTAGCCACCAAATCCTTTTTCTCTGAAGCTTTCGGCTGGACCTTCACCGATTACGGCCCTGATTACACCGCCTTTTCTGACGAAGGTTTGGATGGCGGATTCTTCCGCGCGGAGATGTGCTCAGAGACCTCAAACGGCGGGGCACTATTGGTGTTTTACAGTGAGTCTTTGGAGCAGACAGAAATCAATGTGAAGCAGACTGGTGGCAAGATTGTAAAGCCGATTTTCGAATTCCCAGGTGGCAGACGTTTTCATTTTACCGAGCCCAGTGGAAACGAGTTTGCGGTTTGGTCAGATAGATAACGAGGAGGGGGCAAGCCCCCTTCTGTAATCAATTTAGATTGAAGTTCAAAGACTCGTCCACATCCAACCAAAGTGCTACTGAACGTTCTTTTCCTACCTGAAGAGACTTGCCTTCTCCCATTCTACGCATATTTAACCCTAAAGAACGTAACATGCGCTCACACCCCACAGTAGTTACAAAGACATAGGCACGGATGTCATTTTGTTTGGCAAAGTCATAAAAAGATCGAATCAAAGTGAGTGCATGATTGCCAAACCAGCCATTGCTTGCTTCCGTGTAGCTCTCCCGCGCCGTTGTAAATCGCGAAATTTCCCATACGCCCTCTTCCTCAGGAGCGGCTTCACCCTGGAGTAATTGCGGAAACACATCTTTTAGCATGTAGCTCTGCTGTGTTGGTAACGCTCTCCAACATCCCACAATTTTTCCTTCCTCATCTTTTAGTGCGATATGGCTGGCACCGGAACGATCAAAATCGTCAGACTCCATTTTCTGATTAGATTTTACTTCCCACCCCAGACGTTCCAAGAAACTGCGATGACGTAGGCGATAAATATCGTTAAGCACGGATTGATTGGAAAAACGTGTTTCTGGAGTCAGAGTAATTAGCTGGTTCATGGTCTCATCCTTTAGCCGTTGGCATTGTTTTGAACGAACGTTGCTGAACGAGTTAAAGGCTATTGCAGAGCATTTCTTTAGATAAGCTGTCTAAAATAGCAGTCATTTTATGAGCATCAATAAATACATGAAAAATAAATAAGTTGAATGGGCCTTGTATAATTTCCTATCACATATAACAGGGAGATTATTTGCAATAGTTTGCTTATTGTGGATGTGGGTGTCGTTTATCTATCAAACGGGCGTTTAATTTTCACTTAATTGGCGTCTGTGTTTCGACATTGAAGGAAATTAACTTGGACAACTCAGATAACAGTAATCTCATGACATTACAAAATGTTGATTCAACCTTGAATTCCAATGTGATGCCGGATGAACTCGTCATTACAATAAACAAGGCAAAATCTCTCTCTAACCGGAATGGCATTGCCTGGATGCTCTTTCAGAAAAACCAACTAATACAAAGCCACACTGGCTTTTTGGGCGACCCGGTATTCAACACCCCGAAGAAGCCCCTTAAATCCTCTTCGACGCAAAGACTTTATATTTCCTCACCTCCTCATCGATTCTCTTACAGCAAGAGTGAGTTAAACGCTTTTATTCAAGAACTTAATGTTGAAACCGTTTGCTACCCGACACTATCTCCCACTCTGAGCAATTTATTGGGGGTAGAAGCCTTTAAGCATGATGACATCACTCTCATCCAACCTGAATTGGATGCGACTAATGAGTCGCTCTTCTTCGGGCCTGCCACCATTCAAAGCCAGCAAAGACCATGGACAACGTGCTTTGTTTCTATGAATGCGATGGGCCAAGGAGTGGCTTATGAGCATTTTCTATCTGGCTTTGGTGCGAAAAGTACTTTGTATCACGCACTCACGAAAGACACGATTGTGGCTGTTGAGAAAACACTCTATCAGGTTGACGCCCATCTAGACGTCATAAAAGACAAATGCTGTGCGATAGAAATAGAGAGTGTTGAAGCGTTCAGAGCCTTGCAGAGTAAGCTGGCTTCTGCCGGTCAAAGTGTCCTGGTTGTACTTTGTGGATACCCTTTTTTTTGCCAGTTGGCCAATGCCAACGTCATCGACGAAAGCAACCTATACGTTGCTTTGACAGGTGTTCCTTCCTTTGCTGAATACCCCGCTTCAACCAATCATCCCGAACCTAAGATACCCAGCTTATGGCATTGGAAAGTCATTTCTACTCAAGGCTTTGACTCTGGTGTACTAGTGAAAATGCGTAGGGAGATCGGAATAGAGAGTTGAAGTGAAAAAGCATTTAATTAGTGCGATCAACTCTATGACTGAGAATGGAATTCAAGAGTACGACATTAAATATTAAAGAAAAAATCACATTGTATGCATGTTGCTAAATTTATTCGTTTCTTCAACTCAATTTATCATTCTCGCTTTGGTGAATTTAGTCTCACCTTACTCTTTCCTGCCTAATTTACTGTCTACTAATTTGTCAATTAGATAACTACAGTGCTAAGGTCATTCATGCTGTAAGCCAGCAAAAGATAATAGAAAGACAAATAAGAGGGTAGTTTCTGGCCATCGACTGAGCGGTGTTCAGCTTTTTCTATTTGTCTAAATATTTTTTTACTCAGGCTACGCATTATGGAAAGAGAAAACGGCAATCATGGACACTCAACAGCTGTATGCCATCATCAATAAGCTAGGTGACATCAAAAATACACAAGAACTAGAAACGATCTGCGAAGAGTTTTGCGAACTGGTAGAAATACCCTTTTATTTATTTGGCGTGATTGAGCAAATATCCCTCCACGCTCCTGTCATTCATGTATTGAGTAATTACCCTAAACCCTGGTTAGATATTTATTTTAAGCAAAACAGTCAACGGGTTGACCCTGTTGTCAGCTACATCATGACCCAACAGTCTCCCATCCGTTGGGATTCCCTTGTCCAACGTGAAGAATTTCAAGATCCCAAACAACAGGAACTGATGCGTGCCGCCAAAGAGCACGGACTCCATAATGGGTTTACCGTTCCTATCAAGTCAGCGTCGGGTGATTTTGTCCTTCTGAGCATGGCAATAGGGGATGAAGATAACCATTGTGACAAACTGAACGCCGCTATTCCTTTCGCGCACACCTTGGCAACACACCTCCTTGAGTGTTACATGCTGCTGAAAGTGAAGGAGAAAGGGAAAGGTGAAGCCACACTAACTCAACGGGAGACTGACTGTCTTTTCTGGGCAAGTGAAGGTAAGACGGCATGGGAAATATCAAAGATCATCGATGTATCTGAACGCACCGTATTGTTCCACCTCAACAACTGTACCAAGAAACTTGACGCATCCAACCGTCAACATGCGGTTGCACTGGCTATCAAAAAAGGACTGCTGAAGCCCAACTTATGACCAGGAACTATTGACCCTAAGAAACGACGGTAGAATTTAAGCAAAAGAGAAGTTGATAATTTCTCTTTTGCTTACTTTTGCTTCGTTGCGACGCGACTTCAAACAGCCTCCAACTGACTGTAAGTGCTGGGCTGAGGCTCATTTCTTTTCGCCTCAATGACGTATCGTCGCTTCATTTCTTCAATAGAGTCTTGCTTGCCGATTTGAACAATGTCCGTCCCTGTAGCCATGTACTCAGCGGGAAATCCGTGACCAATAAACAGGCCAGGCGAACTGGTAATCGCATAAGCACCCACTTGATGGATAACCAAATAGTCGCCCGCAGTGAGCGGTTCAGAAACATACTTATCGGCAATGATGTCTGACGGTGTGCAAAGTGGGCCAACAAGGGTATACACCTCACCGTTAACATCCCGCTCAGGAAGCGGTAATTCGGACAGAATATTGAGGTTTTCGGGGTCTACTTTACTGATGAAGTAAGGCTTTCGCATCAAGTTCGCAAAGGCTGTAGCACCGTGGAACAAGTTGTAGCCACCATCACAAATGGCATAGGTTTTATTCATGGATTGCTTGATTGACTTCACCTGTACAACAGCTTTCCCCGCCTCTCCAACAATAAAGCGGCCACTTTCAAAGAAAAGACGCCTTACTCCCGTCCTTTTCACCAGAGCATGTTGTAGGTTCAAAAGCTCTTCCTGAATCGCTTCAAGACACAAAGACTGTTCGCCCTTGTAATAGGGAATCCCAAACCCTCCCCCAACATTGAGCCACTCCAGCTTGAGCCTAAACCGCTCAGGAAGCGCTGCCAGATATTCGCAAAGCGAAGAAAAGTTGGCGAGAAAACTATCCGGATCAAGCACACGTGTTGTGGCGTAAACATGCACACCATGGATATGAATCTGACGCTCACGTGCTAGTGACAGGACACCTTCAAGCTCTGATTCGGCGATACCAAACTGAGACGCCGCACCTCCCATCTTCATTGAGCCACCCGAAATATCAATATCAGGATTAAGTCGCAACAGAATGGCCGTGTCTGACTGATGTTCCTTTCGTAGCGCCGCCAATTCCAGCAATTCTTCAATACTTTCAACAGCCACAAAAGCAATGTTGTTCTTCACGCACATCGTCAGTAGCCGTGTTGATTTGTAGGGGCCAACACAGCCGATATTCTCGGGGTTTACCCCACTGGAAAGAGCAACATCCAACTCAAATGCACTGCTCACATCACAGCCCATCCCCTCCTCCACGATGGTATTAACCAAAGCTGGATTTGGATTGGCTTTCAGAGAATATAAAACGGTAGAAACATCCGGCAACACCGCCCGCTTTAACCGCTGACACTGATGTTGGATTGTCGACTGCGAATACACATAGAACGGTGTTTGCGGTACAGAAAATTGTTGAGACATCACACGCCATCCTCTTATGGGTTTTTGAACTCTGTATATGTGAGACAGCGTGGCGCAGGGGCATGGTGCACCATATCCACAGCTTCAACTTCATCACTGTTCATGTTGATGGTGATGAGACTCAACACGTTATGGCAAGCCTTCTCAGCACGAAGGCTCATATAGACAAAATACTCCAGATACTCCTGATTCCGCTCTTCGCGCAAGAATTTAAAGTGATTGATTTCATCACTTTCCTCAAAAACCCAAGGGCTGCCAGAGAGCTCATGGCCGTTAATCAACGTGCGAATTTCCGCTTGGCTGAAGTCTGATTTGGCGAAGGTCAGGGGCGATACCAACATCACTGCCGCCATGATCAATGCGTGCAACATCTTCCGAAACATATTTCCTCCATTTCGTTTGTCGGGAAGCTTCATTAACCATGTCACAGCTTTCTCTGGGGGCTAACTGTCAGAACTGACAGCTGGGTGAATGGGGATAGAGGGACAACAATGATAGCCATAAGTCAGCAAACGGATTGGCATTATGACCCACTTAAATTATTGGTCGGACACTGCAGAGCTCAGGGAGCCCGTTGAAACGACGCTTTCAGAGCTCGGCTATGACAACGGCTACGTCGGCATCATCAAGAAGATATTCCGGATAAGCCAAACGCCGGTGTCTCGCAAATCACCCTCTCAGTACCTGTTTCAGGATGATTTTTGCCACCAGCCGGCACTGAAAGGCTCAACCTACCTTGCCTATACACATACTGGCCAAGAGGTTTATCCCTTCGGCCAATCGTGCCTTCGTAAGTTAAACCGTGTTAGTGAAGGTAAAGGCGCTTTGTTTGGCTCGACGGCCAGTAATTGTGCCTCGACATTTAAAGTGATCGACCTTTATCGTCGCCGGCAGCAAGAAAGCAAACAGGTCATAGTCACTTGCGACACGGGCTTTACTTCTATCCTAAAAGACATTCCCGGCTCTACCGTCACAGGCGATGCTAGAAGCGCGGTCAGTCTTGATGCCACATCCGGCAACTACCAATTTGTCGACTATCAATCACAGGTTTACCCCGCCCATTTCGGAGGAGCCTGGGAAGAGTCTGATAGCCACTCTGTTTACGAGAAAACTTATAAAGACCGTATCGTCGCTCTGATCGAATCGGCATTGGCAGCCATCAATACAAATCCGGAAGCGCGAATTGCAGTCGTGCCGCATAACGTCAATGTGTACACCTGGAATGCTATTGAAAAGAAGCTAGCTAACCCTCAACTGACATTCTTCACCGGTGGCGTCTCTGACCATGGCCACTGTTACGGCAGCGACGCGTTCATCAACCTTAAGCTGTTGGAACAACTCACCGTCTCCGATGACGCGGATTTTGCTCACGCACCTGATTTCTTTCTCTGCGTTACCGCAGGAGTTGGCGGCTTTTTCTCCAGCGTCACCTTAAAGCGCAATGAAGCCGATAAGGAATCTTTCCATGACTGATATCACCCCAAACACCACACCTCTGCGCCAAACTATCGAGGATAATCTGGCGCATTATGGTGATGCTGCAGCAGTACGTTTTCGACACTTGGAGATCAGCTACCGCCAACTTCTGGATCTGTCGACAGCGTTGAAGGTATTGCTTGAAGAAGCGGGCCACTTGAAACCTAACGTGCCTGTTATCACTTGCTCCCGTTCACCCTTTTTCAGCAATCTATTTAACCTTTTGATGGGAATTGAAGGCATTACCTACGAGCCCATTTCACTGAACGAGCCTTTTGAACGTGCAGAAGCAAAAGCAGGGAAATGGCAGGAGTTTTTGCTGCTTACCGACGCAGAAACTGCATCAGAGCTGTCTGCCATTTCTGAGCGTGCCGCACTGACACTGGTTTGTGATACGGACTTCAACTACACAACAAAGGAACGGCCAGATAACACGGGTAAAAACCCTTTCCAGCTAGAGGATTGTGTTTACATCCTGTCCACTTCCGGTTCCACTGGGGTACCTAAATCTGTGCCGATAAAAAGCGACAATCTGCAGGCATACCTCAGTGCCGCGACACGCTTTTTCAACACCCATCGAACCGATCGTTTTTCAGTCATTCACGATGTTTGTTTCGACTTCAACATTCATGAGCTCTATGTACCTATCCACAATCACGCCTGTTTATGTGTTGCGGAGAAGTCGGATCTTCTCAGTCCAGCTACCGTTGAGAATTTTGTCGATAAACACCAAATTAGCTTCTGGTCGTGTGTCCCTTCATTTATCAACCATCTGAATCAGTTAAAAAAATTCGGCAATCATCGCTTCAACAGCATTCGTAAAACAATGATCTGCGGTGAAGCATTCCCAATGGTCATTCAGCAAGCATGGCGAGACCTTGCACCTAACAGCCGTATTTTTAATCTCTACGGCCCAACAGAATGCACTGTATCGGTATCAGGGAAAGAGGTCACCCACCCAAGTGATGATGACGTGCTAAATGGCGTTCTCACGATAGGTAACGCCTGGGATAACACGACATTCTATGTCCTGAGTGAAGGTCATATTTCAGAGGAAGGACATGGCGAACTGCTTGTTGGTGGTGCCCAGGTTTTCGATGGTTATTTCCGTGATGGTAAGCTCTGCCGTGACAAACTGGTAGAAGAACCGCAGTCAGGACAACTTCTATACCGCACCGGTGACATTGTCGAGCTCTCACCCGGCAAGCCTAACCACTACCTGGGCCGCGCAGATGATCAGTTACAGATCCGCGGTCATCGCATACAGAAGAATGAAATTCTACACCTGATTAGACAAGCCATACCTTGTTCAAACCTCGCGGTCGTGGAGAAAAACTCTACTAACGGCACCACCGTTGGCATCGTCTTGTTTATTTCAGGCGAGGGATTGAATGAAGTCGACATCCGGCATCAACTCGCAACTGTGTTACCCAGTTATGCCCTGCCACTCAAAATCAATATCGGTCCGATCCCACTCAATAAAAATATGAAGGTAGACCACAAATCTCTCTTCCAGCAGGTCAACGCAGAGGTGGTGTCATGACATCTGTAACGATACCGTCTAAAGCGCTCTCTATCGATGCAATCCGGGTGATTCGTCCAGAGCATAGATTGGTGCTGATTGAAGAACATGAAGCCGTGCATTGCTCATCATTCAATGCCCATATCCTGAAAAAGATGATGGGAATAGAGTCCGTCAATGTGTTGCCAGAAGGCACATCGACCGACGATATTCTGCTACCTCTGGTTTCTCGCAGCGAATCGGTTAACCCGTCACTGCTGCGAAGTGCGAATACGGGCGCGAGACGCACGCGCTTTGGGCTTTCATTAGACCGAAAATTAGCTCGCATCCACAACCTGACCCCTTTGGGTTCGGGCAATGCCAATCGCTGTGTATCACTGTTCAAGCAGCTTGATCTCCTGTTCCGAACACAGTCGGAACATCAGGTTGCCATTCACAACGGAGAATTGGCTTTTAGTAAAGAAATGCGGATCACTCGCGGACTCTCTGTTCAGGGGGACAGCAGTACCAGTTTGTTTTTGACCCAGACAGACACGCCAAAAATTCGCGTCAGTAGTGTGCATATGCACTACGACAGACGTTTTTCCCGCGGTATCTGGGGCGAAGGTTCAGAAACTAAAGTCTACGAAGACAGCTATCGCAGCAATATGCATCAGGTCATCCACTCTGCGCTTGAAAGAGCAGGCGTCACGCTGGAGGAGGTCGACCATATCCTGCCTCACAACATCAATATCAAGTCATGGCGCTTTCTCTGCCAATCGCTCGATGTAGCGGAAGAGAAGCTCTTTGCGCGCAATATCCAGACCGAGGGGCACTGCTTCTGCAATGACATGGTGATCAACCTGAGTGACGCGATTGAAAAACATCGTCTTGCCGGCACAAACCCGACAGCCTCCACGCCGCTAAGGTTTCTGGCCGTTGCCGCAGGTGCCGGGGGAATGTTTGGCGCATGCGTGTTGGAAGTAGTTCAGCTAGAGGGATTTCTTAATGAGAGACAAGCTATTTAATATCATGGTCGATGCTGGCAAACGAAAAGCCGTCATCGACCAGGGAAAAACGTACCGCTATCACGAGCTGCTTCATGATGTCGAAGCCTTAAAGAATAAGCTCGTAGAAGCCAAGGGCGAACATCAGCACGGCACCCATATCATTATGTCCGCCCAACGCGCTTACCAGAGCATCGCTCTGTACGTTTTCAGCGTGGTTTACGGCTATACCCTGGTGCCAGTGACGGCGGAGATTGATAACCGATCTCTGGCGAGATTGCTCCGGGAATTACCTGTCGCTTTTTTCTATACCGACAATCCGGATTCACGCTTGCTTGAAGAAGCCACAGCCCATGGCTGTCCCACACTGGTATCACAAGAAGGGCAGCATCTGAATCAGGCGCGCTTCGAAGCGGGAGACGATGCGTTCCACAGGACCGCTCAATCATTTTCTTCGCCTTCGCTGAATAACCGCGAGTTATACCTGATTTTCACCTCAGGCAGCACCGGTAACCCGAAAGGGGTGAGTGTAGAGACTCAAAATCTACTCAATTATCTTGAAGCAACACGTGAGGAGTTCGGTATTCAGGCTGACGATGTATTCAGCCATATTTCTCCACTGAGTTTTGATTTCAGCATTCACGAAATCTTTCTTGCACTGTTCAACCAAAGTGCGATTGCCGTGCTTCGTGAAAATGATAAGTTCAACTTTTCCGGCTATCTCAAAGCCAATGGCGTCAGTGTGTGGGCATCGGTTCCATCAACCGTTTCATATCTACAGAAAACACGTCAGCTGCAGCCCGACCAATATCCAGACCTGCGCCTCGCTTTTGTAGGTGGTGAGCCAGTGCAACCCGCCCTGCTAAAAGCACTGAAAGATGCAGCACCGAATTGTGTTATTTACAGCTATTACGGCCCGACAGAATGCACCGTTGCCATGATGGCATGTCGGTTTGAAGCAGATACCCACTACCCGCAGCATATGCCGCTAGGTAAACCTTTCGGTGGTCACCAACTGTTAGTGCAACCCACTCCAGACAGTGAGCTTCAACCGTTTGGCACAGGTGAAGCGTATATTGCCGGCCCTCAAGTGCTAAAAAACTATTGGAAGAACCCTGAGCAAACCGCATTGCGATTCGCGTTCAGTCCAGAGCATGGAAACCTCTTCCGTACGGGGGACATTATCCGCATCGAGGATGATGGAAACCATGTATTCATAGCCCGTCAGGATGATGACATCAAAATCGGTGGGTATCGTTTTAATACCGCTGCCTGTCAGTCATTCGTCAAAGAACAATCGCGTGCCGAAGAAGTGGTCGTGATGCCATTTACTCAGGGGGAAGCTGGCACATTTGAGCGTCTGCTTGTGGTCACGGTGAACGCTGAGATCTCCGAATCAGCGTTGGCACGCATCTTCCGCGACCAGTATGACAACTATGTTCAGCCCCACTTCGTGAATGTTACTTCTCTTCCTCAGAACAGAAATGGAAAGCTCGACAAAAAAGCACTCATTAAACAGGTGACTTGCCATGCTTGATACGCTCATAACACCCCGCCAAACAAGAGTAAATACACAGACACCAACCGACGTTGCTATGTTCAATAACCTGGTGACGCTCGAAGGCAGGCCAACAAATCTGGCAATTTGGTGTCCGTTAAGTGAACTTGCAAATCCGCCTGAGCGTCAACAAAACGCACGATACTACTTGAGCCATCTGGGGAGCGCAGTGAAAACGCGTTGCGTTGAAGCGAAGCCGGATGTGGAAGTTGAGAAATTCTGCCTGATGCTTCCCGGCTTCAATGGAGGTCCTTTTGATTGCTTCCATCTTGCCGAAAAGCTAGCAAAACAAGGCTATTGGGTATTGTCGGCAGGTTGCTATATCAACCCAAACCTAAAGCCAAGCGAAGACCCAGATAAAGTCGCTTCTGCATTGGCGGATGCTTATCCCGAATACAGTGCCATGCTGCGCGCATTTTCGCTGCTAACAGGCGTGGTGCTCTCAGAAGAGCGCATTAATCGTATTCGTTATGTGTCTTTTTCCGCCGGTATATATCCGCTAATCCGCGCTATTTCTGCCGGGAATTGCCCAGGCTGGCAACATGAGCTCTTGCTGATGGCGCCCGGCTTATCAGCCACCCGAGGCCTCAATGGCACACTCAGCGATGCACCAATCAGCAATATTCAATTGATACATTCAGAGCAAGATAGCCACCCCACTTTTGGCAGCCCATTAGCTTATCTTGAACTGTTTGAGCGCAACAAAACCACCTTGCACCTGCTTTCAGAAGGCGAGCACTACGATTTCATCCACCTTCCCCGGCAAGCTAGCCATACCGAAGCGCAATCTCAGCATGAACAGACGGTGAAAAACGAATGCCTGACTGTTCTCGACGAATTACTACAGGGAGAAAGACCATGACAGCAAACGCAGCACAATCTGCCATGATGGATATCGCCAGAATTTACTCTACCCATACTCCTTACACGGAATTTGACGCTTGGCAGCAATTCGCACCCGCCTATGGAGAAGACATTCTTTCTGATCCACAAGCTGCCATTGATCTTGCCAACGAGTTGGTCGCTCACTACAACCACTCTGAATTTCACGAGATGGGGCCAGAGCGCGAAAACGACCTATCACTTCGCGCCGTTAATGAAATCATTAAGCGCTACGCTGAGCTGAACCCTGATCCTAATACCCCTCAATCTCCTGTCGGCGGTCGCTGCCGGGATCTCGCACTGCTAATTTGCAGCCAATTCCGCGCTCAAGGTGTGCCTGCGCGTCTTCGTTACGGCTTCACTCATATGTACTACGACACCAAACGCGCGCTGGCTGATCATGTGGTTGTGGAGTATTACGACGGTGAGTCTTGGAAACTGCTCGAACCGAGAGGAAGTTCGCGCTTGATGCAGCATCAGGACTTAGGAATTAACCCGGTCAATGTCGACCCTGCCAAGTTTATTTCAGGCCCCAGAGCCTGGCACAAAATCCGCACCAAAAAACTCAGAGCGGAGTGGTTCAGTGGCAGCACACCCAATGCACAGATGGGGCTTTGGTACGTGCGCAAAATCATGTTGTTTGATCTGGCAAGTTTATGTCGCTACGAGGCTGATGTCTTTGACCTATGGGGTTATCTCACCGACTCCAAGCCAGGTGTCATGCCCAAATTTAAGCCACATCTCCAAGCGCTGGATGATATTGCAGCGGTTGATTTCCTGAATGAAGAAGCGTTCCTTGATTGCTATCGATTACTTGTTGAAGACGAACGTTTCCTCCCGGATGGCGATATCAGTGTCTCCCCTACATTGGGTAAACGCGCTACTTTATCAATAAGGAAAGACGACTATGTTTTATATCAGTCGTAACGTTACAGCACCGGCACCCGCTACACTCAATGTTGCGGCTGACCACGATGCCCTGTTTCTCAGTGCCTCGTCAGCAAAAGTATTCAGCCAATGGTATGGCTTTGGCGAAATCCCCTATTACGACAGGACGCCATGCACCGAGTACTACGCACGGGCACTTTCAATCTATGCCCAAGCAAGCGCTGACGATGCACCCGATTTCGATGCAGTGGTACACAATCACACTGGCGCATTATGTGGGGTATTCGCTGAGCGCGTTATGTTGAAAAGCAGCCGCGCCTCTCTGACAAACAAAGACGTAGGGAGCCGTTGGTTGGGTTTTTCGTCGTCCGCTACCAAGTGCGCTACCCCCATGCAGCTTATGCAGTACTTCGAGCGGAATGTCTCGTTGAACAACATTCTTCTTGTCACGGGAGATATTGCAGACAACGAAGATTTGCGTGTTAACCCCGTCGCGCTGAGTTCCGACACTATCAATCTCGTGAAACTTACCCGTACCGAAAGCGACATTGCCGTTGTGGCGGTTTCAACCCTGTTTGATGGTGAGTTCTCCGGTGGTATCTATCTCGAGACCAATGATGGGCTTCAGCAAAAATATAACGAACACTACCAACTGAATGTTGCCAAGGTCGTCGGTCGTTGCTTGGATAAAGCTAACCTTTCGCTCGAGCAGGTTGATGTGATTCTGCCACACAATGTGAATGTGCAAACGTGGAAGAAGCTCACCGCGAAACTCGGAGTCGGCATGGAGAAAGTCTACTCGCGCAATATTTCCCGACTTGGCCACTGCTTTGGCGGTGATGTCTTCGTCAATCTTGGTGATTTCTATGACGGGATGAAAGCCGGACAAACGGCGCATTGCCTCGCAGTCGCTGCAGGTATTGGGGCGTCGTTTGGGGCAACGGTATTCACCATTACCAAAGGAAAGGACACTGAATGAGGGGCAAGATGAGCATTTTCATTGCGATTGTCGCAATCGTCATTGTCGGCGTAGCGTTTTCGATTTATCAGCTTTCTAAACAGCAAAATGATATAACACTTGAGAAAGGACTTAATGTTTCAACTTTTGGTGTTGAAGATCCAAAAGGGCAAACCTCACTCACCGCCAAATTGTGGCGATTACCAGAGTCCGAAGAGACCCCAAAAGGCGTTATTCTCGTCTCCCACGGTTTTTCAGCCAATGCAGACTCATTGCAACGATACGCGGCCAATCTTGCTCAAGCAGGATACGTGGTTGCCGCCGTTTCACATCAAGACTTGAAGGGGCTCAGGAGTGGTCAGCTTTCCAATGACCCTATGGTGGCCAGGCAAAGGCATTTGAAACTTCTGTTAGAGAACTTGTATCTCAATGATGCAAATCTAAAGCAGCTACCCGTTGGCATACTCGGTTACTCGCTGGGAGGCTATGCCGCACTCACCAGCACTCACTTTCGAGCTCTGCTTGATAAACAGGAAAATTACTGTGCATCGCTTTCGCCGGGTGACAATGTGCTGATTTGTAACCCAAGGTTCAGTCAACGTATAAGCGCACTTTCTGCAGAGCCAGAGTTAACACCCACCCCATCAATACCCGCAAAAGCCATCGCTCTCTTTGCACCCGCGTATACCGAATTGATTAATTTGGATAAATCTGCAGATGCACCCGCTATATTCCTCGCCAATGGCATCAAAGATGAGTTCATTTCAGTCGGTCAGATGGATGATCTGGCACGGCAACATAGTTATGTTAAAGAGCATCAAGAACTCATGGAAGCGGGTCACTATGCCTATTTACCGACATGCTCTTGGCCGTTTAACTATTTCATTGAAAGTTGCCGGGATCCCATTCCCATTGACAGAGCGCAATTTCAGAACACACTGATAAAAAATGTCATTAATTTTTTTGACGACAATCTTGCTATAAAATAATCATCATTCTTTTATTAAGCACCCTAATGGGTGCTTTTTTATTACCTGTTAGATCTAACACAGTTTAATTCCAAACCTAGAACAACCTATAAAATTCAACCTAATAAAAGAACTTACACTCATCACTGTAAAAAGTATCAGGTTATAAATCATCCATTTTGCGCTTAAATGGTTTTGTACTGAATAATTAATTTCCCGTACACAACCAGGACAAATGGAGTTCAAAATGGAAAGACAAGACGCATACAATCAAATGGTCACTATTCTCAAATCAACTATCACAGTACCGGAAGATATTCAACTCACGGAAAATACCAGTCTTCGTGATGACCTGGGAATGGATTCACTAGGCTCCCTGACATTCCTGATGGAATTGGAAGAATCTATTGATGGTTTTTCTATTAATCCAGAAAGTTTAGAGGAGCGCCACTTTAGTTCAATCGGCGCCATGGTGGATTACATCGTAGATAACGTTGCACTCGAAACGGCTGCTTAATTATGTATATCAATTACTGTGAACACTTCCCTATGTCAGAAAGGCATCTTAGTCAGACGCCACGAGATCGGTATGTCACCTATTTTAAAGACCTACACCGAATCTCTGATAAGCCTCTGTCTGAAGAGACTTTTCTGATGGGTGACCAGTATAGCTATACCAATATTATTGATAATGTGCTGGACAAGGGATTGCCATTTGAGCAATTCCCTGATGTCTCAGACGTCACCTTTAGCTATTGGACACCGGAATGGGATCCAGACTATTCTGCCTTCGCGACATATTTCCTCTGGAAGAGCAATCTCGATGCCGAAATTCTCGATGTCTGCGATGTGGGATCTATTGCTACAACTACCGCGCTTCACATTCTGTTTAATACTGATGAAAAGTCAGATCTCAGGAAGAAAATATTGGTAGGTATGGAACAAACTTCCGTACCCCGTTTTCTCCCAGACAATAATCTCATGCCAAATCATTCAAGTGGTTCGGCATTATTTGTTAGTCAGGCAGATAATACCAGCGCGCTATTTAAGGTTTTGGATTCTCAGTATTTAAATGAAAATACGATTTATTCAGAAACCTTCGCATTATCCAACATGATTACTAATTTGTTGGCTAACCACCAGTTGAGTACGTCAGACTGTGTGTTATTCCTGCAACGGAATAGTGCTGCTTTTAAGCAAATTGACTATCTAACTGATAGAGGGGAGCTCTCCAAAGATCTATTAGATAATGCCTATTACCTTACCAATGAATATTCCGTCAACACCTTACCGAAGTTGATATCGGAATATCAAAATAATCCTGAATCATTTCGACATGGAATTTGGCTATTTGTTGATGAAGATGCCGAATCGTTGAATACAACTCTTACTTTGCTGAGGCCGTTGTAATGTATTGTCTCGACTTCGAAAACCAATGCGCTGCTGTTGAATATCAGCATCAGGAAAATATCACTGGCGTCATCGTCTCCAAGCTTTCACTGGCAAACCATAGCTATGTGATTCTGGACACGCAGGGCTCATCCTTCGACACCTCTGTTTCACTAAATACATGGGAGCTAGAAAACCTGGTATCACTGAAGCACTTCAGTGTTGTGAAGCTGCCGAAAACCAACAAGTCACTCCCGTCCCACCTGGAGGAACAAAGCTGGGAGGCTTTCACTCAAGAAGCAGTGAGCCTTTTTCATCAAGACTCTCTCGATAACTTCCGCCACCTGATCAAACGTCTAAAAACCAAAAAAGTCGGAGAAACCTCTCTGATCGACATCGAAAACGTCAGCCTGTCTGTGGCTGATTACCATCGTTTTCTTTTTCAGCTTGAAATGGTGGCGGATTCACTTCCTGAAACCCTCTCACCGCTCGCTGACCGCACCATGCTTGCATCTAACATCATTTCCAACCTTCAGGGTGGCATTTCCATTCTGGCAGGGGCAAGTGTGGAACAACACCTGCAGTTCGCGCTGCTGCTGAATGATCTGGAGTACTGGCGATGATGAATTTAGACAGATATCAAGCGACCTATGGCGAGAAATACGCCGACCATATTGAATGGTTGCGTGAAATATCAACAGCGGTAGACAGCTATCAAGATGTTCTGACAGGAGCCGATTTCCGTAATCCGGCGCTGGATAAACTCCTGCTGAGTAGTTTTTCCATGACCACGGAAGAGCGTGTCCGCATGTTCGAACAGCTTTCGTATGGAGACCCGGGTTCGCTGCTGTTTTCTCCCGGCCCAAGTCTATCAGGCGTCATTTTAAATGAAGCGGGCTCTGACGAGCAGAAAGCGCAGTTTTATGACTACCTGAAAGCCCATGATTGCCGAACGTTTTTTGCTGTCACAGAACCCAACAAAGGCAGTGATGCAGGGCGACTGGAATCGCGTCTGGAAAACGACGTCTTAAACGGTGAAAAGTGGCTTATCGGAAACGGGGCCCGCGGTGAAATGGGGGTCGTGTTGTTCAAAACCGGCAGCAGCCCGCTCGCAACTCGCGCGGCGTTACTGACCAAAGAGATGATCAATAGTGGTCATCTAGAACGTCGCTTACTCAAACAACACTGTATGCGCGGAGCGCGTCTGTCATACCTGACTTTCAACAACATGCCCATACCCCGTGAGAATCTGTTGGGCGAACATCTTCACCCTTGTGAACGTGGATTGTTCTCAATGATCCGCACCTTTAACAAAATGCGCCCCTGTGTCGTCGGACTGAGTATTGGCTACGCGCAGGCAGTCATTGATCTGCTGCTTGAACATGGTGAAGAGGTCGGTATTCCACTGGAAACCTGCCGTCACTTCAACACCACCTTGGCCAGCATGCGCGAAATGAACATTGCGGCAGCACGCACTGCCGATAAAGAACCGGACAACACGGCATATTCATCAATGGCAAAAATTGAGCTGGATGATTTCGTGAAACAAATCCGTCCGTTTCTGTTCACGCACTATCAGAAACTTCAGTCAGATCGCTTTACTCACGTTCGCAAGTTTATGCGGGATAGCTATGGCGTGGACTTCATGGAAGGTACACATGTTATCCAGAAACACAATCTGGTGAACATCCTTAAGCGCAATGACTATCAAAGCCCATGGAGAGGACTATGAAACAGATCGTCTCAACCCTCTCCATCTTTGCCTCCTCGTCATCGACTTTCGTCACGCAATTGTTGGCGGTGTGGATTATCTGCCAGGAAGACCAGCGGGCGCTGTTGATCCTGACGGTCTTTATGCCGTTCGGTTTTACCCTGTCTTCCCTGTCAGATGCGTTGAGGGCGGGGGCACTCCCTGTGGTATCCAGTCACGAGGATACAAAGTCGAACGAGGTTCATGGAGCACTCGCTACCCTGTTGGCGATGGCTGTGGGTGTGTTTGGCGTATTGTCAGCGATAGCATGGGGAGCCCTTCCTATGCTTCGTCCCTACTTTGACTTGCCAATTGTCACCTACCTCGATTTTGTCGATTTGCTGACAGCAATGGCAGGGGCATTCCTGCTCATTACCTTCTCTTCCGTTCTCACGACCTGTCTGTTCGCAAAAGAGAAAAACGCTACCGCCACCAGCATTGTCGTTATCGCCAATGTGCTGCAACTGAGCTTGATTTACCTCTTTGCCAAGCAAGGTCACGGCGTTATGTCGATGCCCTACGCAGCAGTGTGCTCAACCATTGCGTCGATGGCGATTACGTTAACGCTATCACCTACACTGCGCGAATTACTGGCTCCCCGAGTGATGCATTACTTCGATGCGATGCGGTCTCAATTCAAGCAGTTACTCACCATTGTTGTACCCATTTTCTCGAGTTATCTGCTGCTGATTACCTGGTTGTTCTACATCACCTACGTGCTGCTTCAATACAGTGATGCTGCTGCTTCTGCATTCCCGCTTTACTCCCGCGTGCAGAACATCATCATCATGCTGTCTATTGCCGTCGGCGTCAGTCAGGCAATCCGCTTCAACAAGCACTCAGCGGAATATGATTACAGCATGCTGAAAAACAGTGTGACGCAGTTTGTCACTCACTCACTGCTTTATCAGATCCCGGTACTGCTGGCGGTATTCATTTTCAGTGAGCAGATTGCGCAATGGCTGATCAATGAGCCCAGCGTTGCTGCTGAGTGTGCCGAATATCTCCGCATCATTGCACCCGCACTTCTGGTGCTTTCTACCTACGTCGGCATGACAGTGTTCATGGAGCAAACGTTCCGCTCCCGCCGTGCCTTTATCTACAACTTCCTCTATCTCGGCGGCGAAGTTGTACTGATAGAACTGGTGCGCCCTTACTGCACCACCAGCACCGAACTATACACCTTACTCGCTGTAGCGTTCTTCGCGTCTGCCATCTTCATCCTGTTTGAGATCGGACGTTCTCGCTATGAATACCATTTGATGCAAAAAATGCAGAGTGTGACCTTATGAAAACGACGCTGTACCACCAATTGATCGATATCCAGCAACGCTATCCGAACAAGATTTGTTTGAGTGATTCGCAACACGACTGGACGTTTACCACCCTTCGGGAAAAAGCCGATGACTATGCCAACGCGCTATCAGCACTCGGATTGGGATTGGGTGACAGATTGCTGTACGTCGCCGGTCGCGGTATCAACACCATGCCGCTTCTACTGGCTGCCAACAAGCTCGGCGTATTATTTGCCAATATTGACGCGCGTGCTGACAAGGTGAAAAACCAGTCGATTATCGACCAGTACGAAGCCGACCTTTTGCTCATCGCCCCTGAGCATGCTCAAAACGCTCAGTATCAGTTTGGTTACTATCGTGATGCCGAAACAGAAGCGTTCAATGCGCAAGCCTGGCTTCGCAATGACCGCGCAACCGGTGTTAATGACACTCAGGTTTCTTCGCAACAACGTCAGCGTGCCCCGGTAGCCACCGACATTGGCCTGGTGTTCTTCACTTCCGGTTCAACTGGCCGTTCGAAAGGCGTAGCGCTGAGCTATGGCAATGTCAGTTTTGCCGCCCAGTCGATCACCGAGTATCTGGAAGTCGACAGTGATGATGTGATTTACAATGCGTTGCCATTGAACTTTGACTACGGTTTTTATCAGATCCTTTTCCCACTGTTCACAGGTTGCCGCACTTACCTGACCTCTTCGTTCATGATCCCCCAGAAAAATCTGATGGAGATCCAGAAGATATCCGCCACACACTTCCCTATCGTTCCCTCCATGGCCCGTCTCATCAAGCAGTTTGGCAGCAAGAGTCAGTTCGAGTCTGTCACCACAATCACTAACACAGGTGAAGCTATCCACCGTGGAGAAGTCGATTACATGCAGGCTGTTTTTCCAAACTGCCGCTTCTTCTCTATGTATGGCCTGACTGAGTGCAAACGCACCACTTGGCTTCACCCTGATGAATATGCCAACAAACCGGAAAGTGTTGGCGTTGCCATTCCCGGCACACGCATCGAGATCTTAGATGATAACAACCAACCCGTTCCCTATGGTGAAGAAGGTCAGATTGTGGTGTCTGGCCCGCACGTCATGACGGAATACCTCGACAATCCTGAAGCAACGCGCAAAGCCATCTTCTTTGATGAAAATGACCGCCAGAAGAAACTCGCCACCGGTGATTATGGCCGTATGGATAGCGATGGTTACCTGTATCTCAGCGGGCGTAAAGATGAAGTGTTCAAGATTGATGGTTTGAAGTACTCCTGCAAAGAACATGAGCAGTGGTTGAAGTCTCAACCTGAAATCCGAGATGCCTGTATTTTGGTGGATGCAAAATCCCTCGACATTACTGCATTTATCGTCGAAGAAATCGGCAAAACCTTATCCGACGAAGCAGTGCGTGAACGTCTGCAGAAACGCTCAGCCCTCTCTTCCCACTTGCCAAAACGGATTGAGCGCTTGATTGACATTCCTATCAACGACAACGGAAAGCACAACAAGCAATACCTCAAGCAAGGTAAATACGAGGGCCTGCGTATGCCAGAGCCTGTATCCCGTGAACCACAACGACAGGTAGCGGAAACACTATGAACAATAAACTCGCCCTTTTTCTTCCTTTGTTGGTGCTGGCCTCTACCGCTTCTGATGCGCTGGCTGGTGTAAAAAAGAAAACCTCGGAGACGGAGATACCTGCTGGCTTCCAACTTAAAACAGTTGAAAGTCTGACAGTTCGTCAGCAACAACGTCACAAGGTTTATCAATCGTCATGCATGATTGCGCCCCAACACATCTATCACATCGCACCAAAAGTGGAAGGCGAAGTGATTTATGTGCGCAAAGGCGGACACCAGGTGAAAAAGGGCGAGTTATTGTTAGAAATCGAAAATGAGTCGGTTCGCTACGCCTATCAAGTCGCGAAGAACAATCTGCGCTTGGCGGCACTCAACCTCAAGCGTTACCGCTCGCTTAGTGTGAAGCAATCCAGACAAGAGATGGACCAACTCCAACTGGAAGTGGATAACCTCCGGGCAGAGGTGGACTACCAAACCGCTTTATTTAAATCCTTCAAGTTTTATGCGCCGGAAGATGGTGTGTTCGAAACGCCAAGCGTAAAAATGCACGACCGAGTGGTACCTGGCGTATCTGTTCTTACGTTTTACAGCAACAGTTCGTTCGAGTTTACGTCCCGTATCCCGCTGCACATTTTCTCGTCGTTGGCCTTGGAAAACGAAATTCCACTTCAATCCGTTGACGATAGAAGACAGATGGCAATGGCCAACTACAGCCACTTCGAGCCGGAAGACAATGGCGAGTTTGTGAAGCTTTACGGCAATGTCAGCCATACATATGAAGGTAATGACAACGTCAAAGCAATGTCCAACCGTTCACTATTCCAGCGCTGCACAGCCAGCCTGCCCTTCTACCAGTCTGAGCAAGGGATTTTCCTCGAGAACAAATATGTTCATCTCGATTACAAGGGATTTTATGTTTTCAAACTCAAAGGTCGACGTGTCAACAAGGCTTATGTTCAGGTGCATTGGTATGACGATGGCATATTAGAAGTGGAAAGCGGTTTAAGCGCAGGTGATCGCATTGCGACAGCGGGCTCTTTTAAGCTACTCGATAACGAACTTGTGCGCGTAAAACCTCAGCCCAAAGCTGACAACAATGACACTCAACAACTAGTGGGGATGGTTCGATGAAGGCGCAATCACCGCTACAACGGTATTTTGACTCAAAGATGGGTTACATCATTTTGATGTTGCTCATCACCCTCTGTGGTTTGGCAGCGCTGAAGTTCGCCACTCTCACCTCTTTCCCTTACTCGCGCAGCAGCAGTATTTTTGTCTCTGCGCAGTTTTTCGATAAGCCTGCCAAATACATCGCCACACACGTTGCCAGCGATATTGAAGATATTTTTGCATCCCAGGACGGGCTCGAATACACCCGTCTAACGGTTGGAAACAACACCCTTCGCGTCACCGGAAAGTTCGACAAGAGCGTGGATATTGATGCCGTTGCAAGAGACATCAGTAATGCGCTGACGAACAGTACTATGGTTCAAAACAATCTGGATGAGCTGACCTCTGGCCTCGATGAAGGCGATTATGCACCTGACCTGGGTTACGTGTTTACTTCTTCATCTCGCTCAGATGCACTGGTGAGCCGACTGCTGGAAACTGAAATCACACCTATCCTCCGCAGCTTGCCAGGTATCCAGTCTGTTGCCTTGTATGGCCCAAGTGATGCCATTTACATCGATATCGATCAGGACAAACTCAATGCATCTGGCCTCGCTTTAAATCAGGTTTATGACGCAGTACGCAATGCGTTTTCCCAGCCTGCCAGCTATCTGGTTGATGGCGAGAATTACGAGATTTTCCATCATAAAGAGGTAAACAACGGCATTCAGAAGATGGCGACACTGCGTATTGAAGACAGCCATTCTGAAGGAATTCATACCCTCTCTGATATCGCCAATTTCCGTGTAGATAACGAGTACACAAGGGTTAAGGCACAATTCAATGATAAAGATGGCGTTGTACTTCTGGCGACTTTTGATGGAAGAGACAACCCGCTCTCTGTCGCCGGTGACGTGAAGCAAATGATCACCACATTCTTGCAGAACGAGCCTGATTTAAAGGTACAGGAAATCATGGACAGCACGGTGATGCTTTACGGCTCTATTAAGGAGACGTTGATATCCATTATCCTTTCCGTCGTCGTCACTTGTTTGATTGTGTATTTCACTACACGTTCCGCAGCATCAGCCCTTGCTATTTCGCTTTCCATTCCTCTTTCATTGCTGCTGGCCTTCGCTTTCTTTTCAGTGTCACTGGATTCAATAAACCTCATTACGATCACTGCATTGATTATCGCTATCGGTTTGGTGGTTGATGACTCTATTGTGGTCACAGACTATCTTCAAAATCAGGGGTCAGACAAAACGAGAGCGGGGAACCGTCAACTTAACAATCTCAGAGCCATCATGATGGTGTTGGTCGCCATCACCCTCACACTGGTTGTTGTCTACTTGCCTTACATCTTCTCCAGTGCAGATTACAGTGTTGTCAGCAAGGAGTTTGGTTTGTCCATTTCAATTGCACTACTCTGCTCGCTGTTTGTTTCTGTGCTGGTCACTCCCAAGCTCTTGCCCTCCCGATTCGTCCGAAACGAAAATGGAAAGTCTGCGCCTTACCAAAACCCGGTCATGCGCAGTTATCGTCATTCACTCGTTTGGTTTGCGGAAAGCCGCGGTTTTCGTGCGACGATGGCCTTTGCATTGCTAGGTATTCTGGCCTTCGGTTACCTTTCTTGGCAGAACACAAACAATGAAGTCGCGCCGCCAGAAGACAAGCGCTTACTGATGGTACTGAGCGAAGTGAGTCCAAATGCGACATCTATCGAGGTGCAGCAGCAAGCGAACGCCCTGACCGAGAAAGTACTAAGTCTGCCTTGGGTTGAATCGACAAACTATGTCACAGGTGTGCCAGACAGCAACATGATCACTCACTACGTGCGTCTGAAAGAGCCTGAGTACGAAACATCTTCTGAGGGCTTGTTCGGAGATTTGAATAGTCTCCTTCAACAATTCAGCGAGAATCCTCAGAGAAACAATATGTTGGTCAAACAATCAGAGAGTCTGGCGTCACTGCTGGCATCTGAAACACTCAGCCGCTCGTTTGTCATACTTCCGACAGACATACCCGGTGCTTCAACTTTTCCGATTGATATTGCCGTGATGGGGAGTGACACCGAAGAGATTTTGGAAAAAGTAGAGAAGGCGCTTGGTGAGGCTCGGGCGACGGGTCTCTACGAGTTTCTTATCCATGACGCCAAGTACGTTTCTAACCAGTTCAATATCGAAACGCTTGTAGATACATCAACGTATGGCAGTGCCGAAAATCGCTACTTTGCTTCATTAATTGCCGCCTTTGCTCAGCCCAATTACATAGGAAAAACACCCCACGCTAACGACAATGTGAAAGTCTATCTTGGTATTTCCGAGTCAAGCTATAACCGAGCCGCGCCAATGCCTCAAATGACTTGGGTTGATGACTACACACTGTATGACGATGGCAGCCGCCAAATTATGAAGAGTGCCATTCAACGGGTCGAGCCTTCTTTCGAGCCAAGAGACATCAATAAAACCAATGGATTACCTAGCGTTCAAATTCGCGGGATAACCTTGTCGGGTGCAAATAAATACGAAGCCATCGAGACCCTGAAAAACATTCTGATTTCGAAAGGAGTCCCCGAGCACAACATTACGTTGTTAGGTTCGAGTCGCTCAATTTCTAAATCGGTCACAGAACACGTTCAGATCACCCTGTTCTCTCTGATTCTGATTTTCCTTCTCCTCACCGTGCTGTTTGATTCACTGGTAGCTCCGATCATCATCATGGTTTCCACCGTACCTATCACCTACTTCTCAGGTTATATTGCCCTCGACTTGTTCGGGCTTAGTGACAACATCTACACCCGCCTGTCTATTTTGACCGCTGTGGGTTTGTCGTCCAAGCAAGCCGTGATCATGGTGTATGAAGTACTCAGGCTGGCAAAGGAGAATGGACAAGAAGCCTCCATGAAAGAAGCCATCATTCAGGGATGTGCAAAGCGCTTCAATGCGGTGTTTATGACCTCATTCTCACTGATCCTCGGCGTGCTCCCACTAATATTTCAGTTCAATTTTGGCGCCGTCGCGAAATACAATATCGCCGTGGTCATTGTGTTCTGTATGACCATCTCATTCATCACCGTTCTCTATTTCGTTCCTCTGGTTATGTTGAGCTTGCCAAAAATTTTGTACCGAGGTCTTCTGTTTCGAAAATCCACAAAGCAGGAGGGGGATGCCGAGGTTTCTCTTACCCAGCAAGCAATAAAAACAGTAAGTTAAGTACTAAAGAAAAATGGGTACCAATAAAATTAGTTGAGCACCAGCTATCAGCTGGTGCTTTGGTTTCACTCGAATTCCCATCGTCTATGCTTATCAAGCAAGAGTTTCAATGGATTGAATCACTATTGCAGCACCTTCCGGGTTATCGAGCGCAATCTCCCACATTATTGATGAAACGGAAGTAAGTCAGGACAAAGCAGCCCCAACCTAAATGCCTGTGATATAAAAAGTGAAGCACATTCATAACAGAGGCAGCGAGTATTGCTTGATATCGACTATCAACCTGCACAAGGGTCTGTCACTCTTCAAAACGCTTATAAAGCCTATGTGCCTCCTCCTCCTCTGAGTCACTGGATACATAGCTTTTGGCAGTTAGATGTTCCCTTCGGCGAGCATTTCTATCGAAGCATGCCCGACAATTGCGTCGACTGGATCATTAATGTTGGAGATATCGACGACAACGTCATCGTCTCGCCCTTTCTTTCCTCAATCGAGTTCCCGCTCTCTGGGCCTGTCAGTTACTTTGGTATCAGATTTCGCGTACTGGCAAATCAAGGTCTCATTCCGCACCCTATCGGGGAGTGGGATGCAGTAACACCTGATACGCGATCCCTCGAACTCGTGTCGCCATCAGTTTTCATGGAGGTGTTTGAAGGTCTTCAACGCACTACCTCGTTTAATGAAAGATGCAAATATGTTGGAACGGCTTTGCTGAGAGAGGTGAAGTACCCTTCGATAGACCGACGCTTGGTTAGCTTCATCCGCTATTGCCTCCACAATACTGAATCTGTTATTCAACTTTCGGATAAGCAATGCGCCGAGTTTGGCGTTTCCGCTAGACAGCTAAGGCGGCTGACACAACTTCATTTGGGGATGTCCCCAAAGTCTTTCTCTAGTGTTTTGAGATTTCAGAAAACAGTTAAACAGCTGACTCAAGAAAACCAAGGCGCATCATCCTGGGCGGCACACTATTACGACCAATCCCACTTTATCCGCGAGTTCAAAAGGTTCTCTGGCCTAACACCACAAGAATTTAAGCGAATGTCCGTTTTATACAATCGTCGGAATCGCCGATAACACATACTCACTTCTGTTCAACACACATTCGTTTTCAGGAGAGAAACTATGATAGAAATTAATGCCATGTTCCCGGTGATGGTGACTTCAGAGCTCGAAGCCGTTAAGCGTTTTTATGAAACCGTTTTTGGGTTCAATGCTGTATTTTATGACGACACATTTTACCTGCATCTTGTCTCCCCTAGCTCTGGCGTTCAGCTTGGCTTTCTAATGCCTGAACATGCCAGCCAACCGACGTTTCTTCATCCTATTATGAATCCGGAAGGATACGTCGTATCTCTGGAAGTCCAAGATGCAGCGAAAGCATATGCGGCCGCGAAAGAGCTGAATTTGCCCATTGCAATGACGCTTAAAGAGGAGATATGGGGGCAAATCCACTTTATGGTTGAAGACCCAGCAGGGATCCGATTGGATATCGTTCAGCATGTACATATGGAAGGCCAATAACGCAGTTGAAAGTGAATGCTTTGAGCGATGATCACTATCTAGCCAAGCGAAATGCAATCTAGCCAGACCGTTTACAGGAATAGCAAAAAGCAGGTATCTCCACTTTTTTCGGTACCTGCTTTTCTCTTCCCCTCCTACCGCGTGACAAAATCAAACAGCTTTTCGTACAATTTCTGGCGACTCACTGTTAGACTTCGCCACCTTTCCAATCTCATTGTGACTGCCCATGACTTTTTCATCGTTGAATCTCTCTCCTGCTTTACTTGCTGCGCTACCTGAAGCGCTCTCGTCCCCAACCCTGATTCAGGAAAAAGCCATTCCAGTCACTTTGAAAGGCAGCGATGTGATTGCCCTTGCACAAACAGGTAGCAGCAAGACGCTGGCATTTTTGAGCGTTACATAGCAGCTTACTCAACCAAAGCAACAGCTTCACTGATTAGCCTACCGAGTCCATCCCAATCGCCCTCTTTCATCAGCGACCCTGGTACCATCCAGGTTCCACCGCAACAAACCACGCGGTCAATACTTAGATAATCTTTGACGTTTTTGGGGCTGATCCCACCTGTTGGCATCATCTGAATATCACGGTAAGGCGCTAACAGCGCTTTCACCATCGCAACACCCCCTGAGGCTTCGGCAGGGAAAAACTTCACAAAGTTCATTCCCAGTTCCAGTGCCTGTTCAATTTGGCTTGGGTTGTTGACCCCTGACACCATAGGAAGACCAATCTCCTGACAGTGTTTCACCGTATTCGGGTTTAAGCCCGGTGCAACCGCAAACATGGCGCCCGCGGCCAGCGCGTCATCCGCCTGTTTTGTGGTAAGCACAGTGCCTGCGCCCACCAGCAAATCTGGCTGGCTTTCACGCATAATTTTGATGGCTTCGGCTGCCACATCAGTGCGGAAGGTGACTTCGGCTACCGGAAGGCCATTTTCTACCAGCGCTTTTGCTAAAGGCTCCGCATGTTTGATGTCATCAATTTGAATAACCGGTACGACTTTATATTTCGCCAGTTCATTAAAGATTGTTGTGCTCACAGGTGGGCTCCTGAAAATGTCCTGTTTATGTTGATTCGAATACTGATGTATCTGGCATGGCGGATTTTTCTATCACCGCACCGGGATACTGAATGACTGTAGCGGCTAATTTGTGTGCCAGCGCGACCCGTCTCTGGATTGGCCATTGCTTGATATATCCTGCCAGATAGCCAGCAGCAAATGAGTCTCCCGCCGCACAGGTATCAACCACACGCTCGACGCTTTCACCCGCAATGGAAAACTGCTGGGGTTCTGCGCTCTGCAAATCCGTCACGACTGAGCAGGGTTCAGCGCCACGCTTGATCACCACTTCCTGACAGCCAAAAGCTTGGCAGCGGGTTGCTATGTCCTGATCCCCCCAAACCGCTTCGTCATCATCTTGAGTGATCAGCGCCAGATCGGTTACACGCAAACACTCGCCATACCAGTCCTGAACTTCTCCACACTGCCAAAGCCGGGGGCGATAGTTGTTATCAAACACTATGGTTGCACCCTGACGCCGGGCTTCGTGGATGAGTGACAGAAGTTTATTTCGACCTTCAATGGGTAGAATAGCAACGCTGATACCGCTGAAGTACAGCAGGTCCAACCCTTCACCTTTGATGATTTTCTCAAGCGGAGAAATATCTTCAAAATAGCGTTTAGCAGCACTGTCACTGCGCCAATAGTGAAACGTACGTTCACCCTGAGGGTCTGTTTCCACGAGATATAAACCCGGCATTTTTCCGGGTAGACGTGAAACCAGTCCGGTCGCAATCCCTTCACTCTGCCAGTTTTGCTGCATCTCATCGCTAATGGCGTCTTCACCGAGTGCAGTAGCGTAGCTGACTGTCACTTGATCCTTTGACAATAGGCGGCTTAGGTAGAGCGCAGTATTGAGGGTATCGCCGCCGTAGGATCGCGAAAGTGGCTCCCCACTGAGCTCCACCATACATTCACCCACCAGTGCAACGTGATAACTTTGCTTATTCATTTCCATTGACTCGGCACGGTATCAGGTCAGGCGCGATCTGCTCGGTAGCAGGTCACATCGACTTCGACTTTCACATCTACCACCAGATCACACACCATACAGATACGTGCAGGAGGATGTTCACCAAAGAACTCTCTAAAGACTTTATTGAAAGACTGGAAATAGCGCGAGTCTGTCAGTACCACTTTCACGTGCACCACATCAGCCAGTGTGTAACCCGCCTCTTCCATGATGTCGACACAGTTCTGAATAGCCAAACGGGATTGGTCAACAATACCGCCTTCCACCACTTCGCCATCTATCATCGGGGTTTGGCCGGACACATAAAGAAAACCACCCGCTTCAGTCGCGCGGGAAAAAGGCAGATGTTGCCCACCAGTACCCGTGCCGCCTTCTGCGCCATATCTTTTAATTGTCATGAATTCATCTCCATTATTTGGTTGTTAGCGGGTTCGGTAATTTTGCGCCGCAGAAAACGGCCATGTCGTCCCTGAACCCCTGTTGATAGTTGGTAACTGATTTTTCCGTTGACCCAGACAGTCTGAATGCCTTTTGCAACCTGCTTGGGTTGATGAAAATTGGCGGTATCAATAATTTCGTCCGGGTTGAATAACACCAAATCAGCAAAGTAACCCACTTTGATTTCGCCACGTTTGGTGAGATTGAAACGCTGCGCTGACAAGCTTGTCATTTTGTGAATGGCCGTCGAGAGCGGAAACAGTTTCCGCTCTCGGCAGTAATAGCCAAGAACTCTGGGAAACGCCCCCCACAATCGAGGGTGAGGGTGAGGATCATTTGGCAGCCCATCCGAACCAATCATGGTGAGAGGGTACTGAAGAACGCGTTCCACATCTTGAGCATCCATGTTGTGGTATACCGCGCCTGCAGGCTGAAGCTTCTTGGCAGTTTCCATCAGGCTGAGATTGAGATCATCAGCAATGTGGGAGAGCATCTGCCCTGCCAATTCAGGATGAGGATCAGACCAGGTGATAAAGATGGGATATTCATCAGTCACCTGCTTTAAATCAAGCGTGGAGGAGCTGGCCGTGTAGGGATAACAGTCACAGCCGACATCCTGTGATTGGCGAGCCTTATCCATTTTTTTCAGGACTTCAACGGTGCGTCCCCAGTTGCCAGCGCCTGCACACTTAAGGTGAGAAATCACCACTGGGACTTTGGCTGCCATGCCAACACGGAAAGCTTCATCCATGGCATCCAAAATACCTTCAAACTCAGTGCGCAGGTGAGTCGTGTAGATAGCATTGAACCGCGAAAGCTCTTGCGTTAACGCCAGTACTTCGCTTTCTTCACAGCTCTTGGCACTGGCATAGGCAAGGCCAGTGCTTAACCCCAGGGCTCCTTCCTCAAGCGCTTGCTCAAGCGCTTTTCTCATCGCCTCAATTTCCTCTGTTGTGGCGGTACGGTAAAGGTCATCCATCACGTTGTTTCGCAACGTGGTATGTCCCACTAATGCCGCCACGTTCACCGCAGGTTGGGCGTGATTAACTGCCTCAACATAGCTGGCAAACGTTGGATACTTGAAGTCTTTTTGTTCCCCGAGCAGATTCATCGGATCGGGTGGTGCTGCTTTCAGTACTGCCGGAGATGCACTGATCCCGCAGTTGCCCACAATCGTTGTCGTCACACCCTGAGAGATCTTGGGCACACACTCAGGCATACGGATCACATTGGTGTCATCATGCGTATGCACATCAATAAAGCCGGGACTGAGTACCAGACCGCGAGCATTGACGATCACGTCTGCGTTGGAAGTATCAAGCTGGCCTATCGCCACAATTTCATCATCAATGATCGCCACGTCAGCCACATAAGGAGGCTGGTTCTGGCCATCAATGATCGTCGCACCCTTAATTACACTGTCGTATCTCATAGTGGTCTCATTGTTTGGCCTCAGTCTCCCAAAGGTTGCCTGTCTCCGCCGCCCCGGTAAGAATCTAACGCCAGTTTTAGTCTTCTGAGCTTGTCACGCGAACGTCGTTTGTGAGTGACGGCCAACTGCATGGAAATCACGTCCACCAGCGCCAACATCGCGTAACGGGAAGCCGAAGGTTTATAAATAAAATCCGTTTCCTGAGTCGTAATCGGCAACACCAAATCGCCTATCTCTGCCAGTGGCGAATCCGCCTGGGTGATAGCAATCACCTTGAGGTCGTATTTTTTAGCTAACTGCGCGGCATCCAGAATGCCGGGCGTATACCCCGTCGTTGACATGATCACCATGACATCACTGCTGTCTGCTGTTGCCGCCACCATGCGCGTCAGCAATCCATCGTGATAGGCGGTAATGGCATAACCCAAACGAAAAAGTCTGTGCTGTAGTTCCTGGGAAATCATGGTGGAGCCGCCACCCATGCCAACACTGATGATCTGTCTGGCTCCGTGCAGCCAGTTCACGGCTTTCTCGATGTCTTTTTCATCCAGCAGCTTACGATTAGCATCCATCGACTGTTTCACGGACTCATAAACCCCCTGAATCCCAGTCTGCTCCACCGGATCAATGATGAACCTTTGACCAACAGCAAGGGACTGAGCCAGCTTCATCTTCAAATCACGCACGTTTTTGCAGCCAACAGCCTTGGCAAAGCGAGTAATGGTGGCTTCGCTGACCTGCGCTTCTTCTGCCAGTTCGGTGATGCTTGCGCTCGCCGCACCCGCCAGATTATCCATAACGCACTTAGCCACTTTCTTTTCAGCATCTCGCAAAGCGTCAAAGCGCTGTGATATCTGCGAAAGGATGTCTACTTCCATCGTCATTCCGATTACCTCGAGCAATATCCTAGCGATTGGCACGTGTCGAGAAAGTGATTACACGCACAATAACATCGCATTTGTTTGATAGTTTCCAACATGGAGAAAATTATATATCATCCAAAACCCACGCACCACCATAGCTCAACGGCATGTTAAGAGGATGAGGTTATGTCGGAAATAAAGAGTTTTTTTGATAGTTATTATCACACCTTGGACACGCTCTCTTTTGAAAAAGGGGCAAAAGGCGTTCCATTGAGGACAAAGCCTGAAGGCAAATACTCCCTCTTTACCGACATTCCTTTACCCGCTGCTGTCGTTTCAGAAACAGCCATCACGCACAATGCCCATTGGATGCAGCGCTTTGCCAATCAAAGCGAGGTATTGCTCGCCCCGCACGGCAAAACCACGATGTCTCCCCAGCTGTTTAAGGCCCAAATAGAACAGGGGGCATGGGGGCTGACACTCGCCACCCCCGCTCAGGCACAAGTGGCTGCGGAAGCGGGAGCCAAGCGAATTATTCTGGCTAATCAAATCGTTGGATTAGCAAACATCAATGCCGTGTTGGATATCATCGAACACTATCGCATTGAGATATATCCGTGTATCGACAGCCAATATCTGGCAGAACAGTGGCAGTCGGCTGCGAATGCCAGAAATCTGCAGGTCACAATGTTGGTGGAATTAGGTGTACCAGGTGGCCGTTGTGGATGCCGCACCCACGAGCAGGTAAAAGCGTTGGCAGAATACATCGCCCACTCTTCCCATCTTCAGTTTGCGGGTATTGAGTTTTATGAAGGTGTGATTCATGCAGAACATGAAAGCGATGATGTAGAACCTGCAGTCAGGGAGTTTATATCTGGGGCAGTGACACTAGCAGAATCCCTCATTCCCCTTTCTGCGCTTGATAAGCCTATTGTGACCGGTGCAGGGTCGGCGTGGTATGACGTGGTAGCAGAAGCGTTTACCGGGAAGACAAGGCTGACGACCATTATTCGTCCTGGCTGTTATCTCATCCATGATGATGGGATCTATCTGGAGGCCCAAAACGCCGTCATGGAAAGGGCTCAACGGGACGGAAGCACAGCCTGTCGTTTGGATGGGGATTTGGTTTCCGCACTGACCCTGTATGCCCACGTCATTTCAGTACCAGAGAAAGATAAAGCTATTATCGGGTTAGGTAAGCGCGACGTTGCGTTTGATGCCGGTCTACCTAGAGCAATAAGACTTTATCGGGATGGTCAACCACTGCCTCTCCCTGAGCTCACATCGACAGATATTATGGATCAACACCTCTTCCTCGAAGTCATGCAGGAAGACACGCTACAAGTTGGGGATATATTGGTATTTTCGACCTCCCACCCTTGCCTCACCTTCGACAAATGGCGATATATTGGTGTGGAAACGGAGCCTGACACGATAACTAAGTGGATAACCACTTACTTCTGATATATCGATAACTTACCCATTCGCCAGCTAACAACGGGCTCTGCATATTACGCAGAGTCCGATTGGACAAAGCCAGACAGCATCTGGCTGATCATCTCTCCCCATCAATTATCGGCCGATCAAAAGAACAACGAAGATCACATTTTCGCAGGAAATTCCCCTTAATTCGGCCATGTTATTTTTCGACGCCGGCAGCGCTTTCTTCCCCTTCATCGCTTTAAATTCCATCACTTCGACGATGTTACTTTTTCAGGTTACAAGCAGGCGAAAAAGCCATGAAACAACATAAAAATTAATAAAAACAATCAACTAACATTGCCCACCACCATTTATGTTAGAAACTATCACACATTAATATTTTTGCGATGTACATCACGGCTAAAAACACATTCCAGCATTAAGGTTTTGTTCACTTAGCAATCAACAGTGCCTTCTTTCATGAATAGGGACGCATCATGAAAACCCCTGAATCACTACTTCGAACTATCACAGCCATCAAAGGCCGCTTATATAAAATCAACCAATTTGTCGTCGCTGTTCTCATGATCATACTGATTCTGGATGTCTGGCTCGGCGTGCTGGATCGTTACTGGTTGAAACTCCAGCTTGGGTGGGTGGAAGAGCTCGCCCGTTACATTATGATTTGGGCCATTTTGATGGCAGTTCCCTGTTGCACCGCCAACCGCGAACACATGGGGCTGACTTTTATTGCCGACCGGCTTCCTGACAGGTTGAGGCTTATCCTTCAGGTCACCTTGAGCGCGCTAACCGCCTCCTTTTTTGCCTACATCTGCTATCTGGGCATTACCTTTGCGGAAAAAGGCGCAAGCCAGCTTTCAACGGTATTCGGTATGCCTATGGCCTATGCCTACGCCGCAATTCCCGTCACGTTTGCGCTTGCTGCACTCCAGGCATTTCTGGTGTTTTTAGAAGACCTCTTCGCTGTCTTATCAGGTGAATACCAAACGTCACATCTACCACAGCAGGAGGATATCTAATGGTCGCTTCACTCTTTTTTTTCCTGATGTTTTTGGGTGCTCCGATTGCAATCGCTCTGGGCGTTGCAGGCCTTGTAGGTATGTACGAGATTGGTGGCTCACACTTCACCTCGCTGGCACCCAGCAAGATTTTCAATGGATTAAATATTTTCCCTTTTCTCGCCATGCCATTTTTCATTCTGGCGGGAGAGATCATGAACCACACCGGCATCACCAGCCGTCTGGTATTTTTGGCGCAGGCATTGGTGGGACACTTTAGGGGCGGGCTGGCACATTCGAATATGTTGGCCTCGGTCTTTTTCTCAGGGATAACAGGCTCAGCCACAGCAGACGCTGCTGCTTTTGGGCGCACACTGGTTCCTGCAATGGAAAAGGAAGGCTATACCAAAGATTACGCCTGTGCCGTTACTGCAGCGGGCTCCATTATTGGTCCCACCATTCCACCGTCTGGCATTATGGTCGTCTATGGCTCACTGATGGGTGTGTCGATCGGTGGCCTGTTTGCAACCGGCATCCTGCCCGGGCTCTTGGTATGTTTCGTCTGTATGGCGATCATTGCTTCCATGGGTAAGCGCAAAGGCTTACCGAAAAATCAGCAACGCGCCTCTTTGAGGCAGGTACTGGTGCTGTTTCGTCAATCCGCCCTCGCTTTATTGATGCCTGTGATTATTCTGGGTGGCATTGTTTTCGGTATCGTGACCCCAACAGAAGCCGCCTCTATCGCCGTGGCTTATGCGCTCATCATCGGCACCTTTGTCTATCGCAATCTCTCCTTGAATGCCTTCTATCACATGATAGTGCGAACCGCCCAAATCTCTGGGGTGATTTACCTCATCATTGGTTCGGCTTCCATTTTGGGGTGGTGGCTGAGCTTCAACCAAATTCCACAGATGATTGCAGATTTCTTCATCTCTCTCTCTGACAATCCAAATGTCATCCTGGCGCTGATCATCCTGCTGCTGCTAACCATCGGCATGCTGATGGATATCAACGTCATGCTGGTTATCCTTGCGCCAATTCTGGTTCCATTAACGATGGAAATTGGTCTGGATCCACTTCACGCGGGCATCATCTTTGTCCTCGCACTTAATGTCTCTTTAATGACCCCACCGATAGGTGCCTGTCTGTTTGTCCTGTCCTCAGTGACAGGGGCAAAGATTGAAGGGATTTCCAAAGAGTTAATGCCGTTTCTCATCGGCCAACTGCTCTTACTGTTCTTTATCGCTTATTCACCCGACGTGGTGCTGTACATACCCAGATTGCTTGGCTACTAGCCCTCGCAACCATTCAATGGGTTTTCGTTTCTACGAATGCTCATGGAAGCAAACATAACAATGGAGTGATTATGAAACACATCAACAAATCTCTTGTCGCCGCAGCACTTGCTGCCAGCCTTCTGTCCGCACCGTTTGCCATGGCAGAAAAGGTGCTCCGTATCGGGCATGACAATAAAGCGGACATCATGGAAAACCCGGCACACGCATTCACTGGCGTATTTAAAAACATTGTTGAAACTGCCACCAATGGTGAAATCAAAGTGCAGGTTTTCCCTAGTAACCAGCTAGGTTCTGCAAAAGAGCACATCCAGATGGTGCGTGATGGTCAATTGCAGGGCACGTTAGCGCCTGTCGGGCCTCTCGCTGGTTACTACCCACGTATCGGTGTACTTGACGTACCTTTTGCATTCTCAAGCAACGCAGCCACCTATGAAGTGTTTGACGGCAAGTTCGGCCAAACACTGGCGAGAGATATTGAAGGTGAGCTGAAAGACGTCAAAGTACTAGGCTTCCCTGATACCGGCGGCTTCTTTTCCGTCACCAACTCCAAGCGCCCTCTTGAGTCACTGGAGGATTTTAAAGGGTTACGTATCCGTACTATGACCTTGCCGACCCACCAGAAGATCATTCAGTCTTTGGGTGCAGAAGCTTATCCACTGGCTTGGGGTGAAGTTTACTCCTCACTGCAAACCGGCGTGATTGATGGTCAAATGAACCCAATCCCGACAGTGTCATTTGCCAAATTCAATGAAGTGCAGGGTTACCTGACGCTCACCAATCACCTGTTTGCCCCATACACCTTTATGATCAACAAAGATTTCTATGACGGACTCACACCGGAGCAACAGGCCATTGTGTCTGATGCGGTAGAAATTGCCCTGAGCTCAAACCGGGGACTGGCGAGACTGATTGAAGCCTCCAATGACCGTGGTCTGGATGGCCTGAAAGCGAAAATGAAAGTGAATGCCTTGAGTGATGATCAACGTCAGGCTATGCGCAATGCGACCCAGCCAGGCGTGATTGAATACATTAAAGAAACCCATGGCGATAAAGGCACTGAACTCCTAGAACTGTTCCTCGCCGAAGTTGATAAAGCCAACCAGAGCGTCTATCTGCAATAGCATGACCACAAAGCAGGCATACTCACTTCTTCCGATGCCTGCTTTTCTCTTTTCCCACTGTCTGTGCAAAAAAATCAAACCGCTTTTCGTACAATTTTCATAGACTGGCTGGTAGACTTCGCCACCTTTTCCATCACATTGTGACTGCCCATGACTTTTTCATCGTTGAACCTCTCTCCTGCTTTGCTGGCTGCACTGCCTGAAGCGCTCTCTTCCCCAACCCTGATTCAGGAAAAAGCCATTCCAGTCACACTGAAAGGCAGCGATGTGATTGCACTAGCGCAAACAGGTAGCGGCAAGACGCTGGCATTCAGTCTGCCAATGCTTGATCGCACCAATCCAAGCCAGAAAGACATTCAGGCTTTGGTGCTGGTTCCAACACGCGAACTGGCCGCTCAGGTCATCAAAGCGATTGATGAAATAGCCACACCCATGGGCATCAAGACCGTGATGCTTTGTGGCGGCGTCGCGCCTGAAAACCAGCTCAAAGAGCTGGCGGACAAACCACAACTTATCGTGGCAACGCCAGGTCGCCTGCTTGATTTCATCGACAAAGAAGAAGTCTCGCTCCACGCCTTGAAGCTCTGGGCGCTTGATGAAGCAGACCGTCTGTTGGAAATGGGTTTCTGGCCTGACGTTCAGCGCCTGATTTCTGCGCTGCCAGCGAAGCGACAAACTCTCCTGTTTTCAGCCACTATGCCGCAAGCACTGGAGTCTGCCGCCGCGTCTATGCTCTTTAAGCCTGTGCGAATAGAAGCACACCAGAAAAACAGTGTGGTGGAAGAGATTGAAGAACGCCTTTATCTCGTCAACAAAGGCAGTAAAGCGCAGGCGTTGATTTCGCTGATCAAACAACATGGCTGGAAGCAGGTATTGGTGTTTGTCGGTGAACGCGGTAATGCCGATGCTCTGGCGAAGAAACTCACCAAAGCTGGAATGTCAGTGGCGGCGCTTCATGGCGATAAAGATCAAACGGCACGCGAACAAACTCTGGCCGCTTTTAAAGCCAAGAAAGTGAACGTTCTGGTTTCTACTGACCTGCTTTCCCGCGGCATTCATATCGACGCGCTGCCTGTGGTGATCAATGCTGATTTACCACCGAACGCGCCTGTCTATGTTCACCGCGTTGGCCGTACCGCCCGTGCTGGCGAAAATGGTCTGGCGCTCTCTTTGGTTTGCCATGGCGAAACTGATGCCCTGAACGCTATTCGCAAATTAACAGGAAGACCATTGGAACTGCTTTCGCTTGAAGGATTCCCAGTGACTGACCAACCTGCAACAGAAGGCATCAACAGCGAGCGCAAACGTCCGCCTCGCGACAAGAAAGCCAACCGTCGCAGCAACAGCAAGCGCTCCATCAAACAATTCAAACCGAAAACGCGGAGCTAGATTTGCTTCCACGTCTATCCCCAAGCAGATAGTACGGTCTTAAACAGAAAGCACTCACTTAGTCGCATTTTGGCACGCCATCTCACAGAGCACCGATAAAACGGTGCTATAAAGCCCCTTCCTTCCATGCTGGCAAGACTACAAAAAGTGTTTTTGTGCGGCACCTCGGCATTAATTGGAAACTTGATAAAACACATGATAGTTCGGGAATATTCGGAAAACGATTGGTCTCGCCTTTGCGAGATTCATGACTTGGCTCGCCTGGATGAGCTTCGAGGGGCATCACTTGAAGATGCTTTCATACCACTGGAAATCGCTGCAAAAAACGAAGACCTCTTTGATTATCGCCTACTGGTTGCAGAGGATAATGATCAGGTTGTCGGGTTTATCGCACATGATGATGAAGAGATCGCGTGGTTGTACGTTGATCCCACAGCTTATCGTCGTGGTGTCGGCAAAGCATTGGTCAATGCCGTGATTGGCTCACCTGCACGTACTTTCTCAATTGAAGTGTTAAAAGGGAATATTACTGCGCTAAATTTCTATCAATCTGTTGGGTTTATTGAAACAGGTATCGCCAGCGGCCGCATGCCAGGTAATGAAAAGTTCCATGTCACTGTCCATACATTGGATAACGCGAAATCTACCTAACGTGCCAAAAACAAAGCCCGGATAACCGGGCTTTGTTTGGATTAGCAATCAGTCTTGGTATTCAGTCTGATCTTCAGGGCGTAGTTTTAGCTGCACACCCATCAGGAAATTACGCAGGATCTGGTCTTTACACTGACGGTAGTGTTTATTGTCAGGCTTGCGGAAAAAAGCACTCAGTTCATGCTTGCTTAAGCGGAAGTTCGCCAGTTCCAGGATCTCCAAAATATCTTCCGCTTTCAGGTTCAGCGCAATACGCAGCTTCTGAAACACCATGTTGTTGCTCAGATGGGCATCAGGCTGAGGTTGTTCACCGTCGCGTTTACCGCGTTTTAGGTTGATCAAACCGTTCAGAAAAGAAGAAAGCTCGATGCTGTTCATTTGCACGAACGCTTCGTCTTCATCTCTTTTCATCCAAGCCGCCACTTGTTCAAGCGTCACGGTTACATCAGCCAGCGCGAAAATTTCCACAACTTCTTTGTCTTTAAAGTCGAAGGTATAGCGAATGCGGCGCAAGATATCATTATTGGTCAAAGCAGATCCTAGTCTTAGGTGGTCCGGCGTAATCAACACGATTTACCGGAGAGGCGGGGGAGTCTATCAGAGTTCCAGGCTTGCACCTAAGGGAATCATCCCGCGTACAACCCCTGTTTTACAGGAAAAAAAGAGAGCCCAAGTGACCTTGGACTCTCGTTCTTTTGAATCAGTGTCTTGCGACGTTTGAAGGCCTAGATGTAGTAAGCTTCAACCGTGCCTTTCAGTGTGATCAGCAATGGCTGGCCACGACGATCCAGTGCTTTAGGTGAAGGAATTTTGATCCAACCTTCGCTGATGCAGTACTCCTCAACATCAGTACGCTCTTTACCGTTGAAGCGAATGCCGATGTCGTGCTGGAAGCATTCTTCCACAAAGTGTGGGCTACGTGGGTTACCAGAAAGGTGGTCTGGCAGCGCTGGCTTTGAAGTTGTGTCGTTCATTATATTGACCTGATGTCATTTGAAAGTGCGCCATTGTAGAACATAGATGGGCTCTAGCTCAATCGGCATCATTGCACTGATTTCATGTCGCCGAAAATGAATGGTTTGCATCGTGATGGCTGGATCTATTCAATCCAGCACCAACTCTAAGTCGACGAAACTACGTGTTTTACAGAGGCTATCGAGGATCTCTTTCCGTACTATCACCAAATCATCGCTTTTGTGTTTAAACACTTCCGCGGTGAAGCACACGATGATGAGGTAACTACTGCCGACTTTCATCGCCAGTAGTTCTTTGCATTGAATGTCCCTTGCGCTGAGCAGCTGACGAATGGTTGTATCGATTTCACGCTGCTCATCTTCATCTTTAAGGCTACCACCCATTAACTCATGAAACGCGCACCGTATTAGATCAGCAGGCTGTGGCATCATCGCTATCCCCAGCAGCACCACAACAATGGCATCTCCAATGTAATGCAGAAAACCCCACGCCCCCTGAATATCCACGAAGATAATGGCAATCAGCGCAATACCAATTGCCGCAGAAAGTACGCCATCCACCAGCGAAGACTTTGCCTCCGCATCCAGTAACATACTGTTGTATTGCACTTTTTTGTTTTCATTTCGGTAGTAAAACGCCAGTCCCAGACATATCGCCACCATGGCCAGGGTATAAATCATGATCGGCCCTATCACTAGCGGAGGCGTCGGCTCCCCTTCTATGTAGCCAAAGATTTTGCCAATGTTGGTTGTGATAGAAGAGAGCAACACACCAAGGATCATGATGCCTTTGAACAGGGTATACATGGACTCGCCAGCAAATTTTCCAAAAGGAAAGTCGTCCGTCACCAGCGCTTTAACGCGGGTCAGGCGAAGGGCAACAATTGAAGAAAGAAAAAGGATAAAAGAAAGGTTACCGTCCAGTAGCAACGCTTCAGAGCCTGAGAGGTAATAGGTCACCCATCCTGAAAATGCCATCACCAAATTAGCCATAATACTGACTTTCAGTGCCCTTTCTTCAGTGACAATCAACGCAGTGTCTTTCATAAGTGTCCGCCCTATCGACTCACTTCTTTGCATCCTTCATCAGTTGTAGTTGCCGAGGGTGGTATTTTCCGTCTGGTAAGTGAGCCAGAAGACAGGTTTGTTCTTGCGATGAATCTTTGGGTAGTTTTGATGCGGGGTTAACGGCTTTGACAATGAGAGATGTTGATTAAGTCTCCACCAAAACTCTTACCAAGAAAGCCCAAGATAAGGAGTCAGGAAGGTTTCAACCTCATCCCGTGCGAGACCAACCTCAACATGCACGCCACCCTGCTGCAACATCGCAATACCCGCGCCATTGTTTCGCCGATCTGGGTCGAGTAGCGAAACGACCACTTTGCCTATCCCTGAATTCAACAAGGTTTCGGCACACGCTGGCGTTCTGCCAATAAACGAGCAGGGTTCAAGTGTGACGTATGCTGTTACCGTTTTAATATCGATATTTGAACTGAGCTTCCCGAGTGCTTCCACTTCCGCATGATGGCCGCCAATAGGTTGTGTAAACCCTTCCGCAACAATATCGCCATTGGCGACAAGGACGCAGCCCACAGGAGGGTTGGGTTGGCAATAAGGCAGTGCATTTTTTGACACATCGAGCGCTCTAAGCATGAATCGCTTTTCGTCTATCACGTCCTGTTTCCTGCTTCTTTTCCCGTTGGAATGATCATCTCCGTCGACGCGCCTGACGTTCCTCGTTGAAAATGACACTGCCCCCCCAATCTCTTTACGCGTGATTGAATAGACGCCAGTCCATACCCGTGATCACTGTCATCTTGTTCTTCACTGCATTTTCCGTCGTCTGTAATCTGAATATGTAGTGAATTTGATTCCATTTGGCAACAGAACATCACTCTGGTCGCGTCCTTTGCATGTTTGATCGTGTTGGTTATAAGCTCCTGAAAAACACGCAGTAAGTCCAGCTTTTGTTGGGCGCTCAAGTGCATTTCTTCGTCACAGATATCAAGGCTCCACGCTAAGTCGATACCAGAGGCCTCCAAGACGGGCTCGATGCGTGAGCGCCACTGACCAAGGAGCACGGTAAACTGGGTTTCAAACAACGGGTTCCGGCTATCAAGAATCAGTCTGAGGTCATTGAGACATTGCTGCGCTTTGAGTTGGAGATCTTCCCGGCCAACGCTCTTCACTCTTAGCAAGGTGATCAGCTCTACCAACTGGCTACCCAATCCATCGTGCATGTCAGATAACAGGTTTTGCCGTTCCGTCAGCAAAGCACGTTGCTTCTCACTTTCGTGGGCTATCGACTGCTCTTGCTCAAAACGTTTTACTGCTTCAACGACTTTGTCTTCCAACGTTTTCTGCAACTCTTCACTCTTGTTTAGGGCGCTCACATAGCGGTACATCAGCAAGCCACAAAGTGTCAGAAAGATCAGTAAGTTTGCATGTATACTCAGCGGAAAATACATATCCAGAAGCTGCATGCCATCCAGTGAATCCAACACCCCAGCATAAACACCCACCAGACCGGATATCGCCAAGATAAGTGCACTGAGGCTGTGTCGTAAGCATGCCTGCCACAGCAATATGCCTCCGATATACACAGCGCTCAACGCCACGAATCCCCGCAAGAAGCTCTCGTTAAATCGCCACCATAAATACTGAGGATCCCACTCATATAACGCAAAGGAGGCAACCACCAGCAAGAGGGAAACACACACAAATCCGTACTCAAGTTTTCTCCCCTCAATGCCATACCAGCGGTGGAGAAACAGCACCATAAACAAGGTGAGCATGGGTTGGAGTGAAACAGACAGCATCCAATAAATGTGCTGGGAAATGGGCAAATTGGAAATCGTGAACGTCATATTGGTCAACGCCCAGCAGACCGTACCCAGCGCGAAGTAGAGATATTCGCTGTTCTGACGACGAAACCACCAGAGCATCAGGTAAAACATCGTGATCACTGGCGTGAGCCAGAGCATCACTTTATGAACGCCTATCTGAGACCAGTACAAACGCTGATAAACAGGTTTCACCTCTTCAGGCGTACCCGCGTAGATTTGAGGAAGCCGCAACCCACCACTGGATCCAATATCTATCGAGACAGCTAGGTTCTCTCCGTCAAATAATCGATTGGGGAACTCGTGATAAACAGGCTGATAGCGAAAACGCGGCATCATACGTTCGCGGGAGTAGGACACAGGCGCGGTCTGCCAAATTAACTCCCCTCCAGTGCGCATTACCAAGGTATCTCTGAATGGCGGCAACAAAATCGCCGTGGTATCTCCACCCGCTTTTGGCAGTACCAAACTGTATTGCCCATAGGAAAAACCGCTACCAAGGGTGTAGTTATGCGGCAGGGAAACCTCCCGGTATGTGGGCTTACCGTCTTGCTGAATCACCTGAGTCGCCACATCAACAACGGGCAAGTTGATATGGTTAGTCACCTCAAGTCCCTTCACCATTATCAGCAGCATGATTGCAGGCAGCACGAGTACCAACACAAAGCGAAATACTGCATTGGTTAGCGCCTTTCCAGAGTGCATCGCAGACATTCTTTGGTGCATTAGATCCTTAATACCCCCTAGAACTTGGGATGGTGATTATTCCTGTCAGATTTAGGCTGTTTGGTAACCACTTCGCCCAAGGAGTTACCCATGAAATTCGCAGCCGTTACCGGAACAAACGGGAAAACCACCAGCATTGAGTTAACCCGCCAACTACTGAACCATATCGGCGTGTCCGCAATGACATGGGGCACGTTGGGGCTTCGCCACCAAGACATCACCGAGTCCCTGCCCTGGTATTGCAACACCCCTGAACGAATCCATGACCACGTGAAGGAGGTGATGGTGCAGTGGCAAATCGACGTCTGCTTGATGGAATGCTTCAGCAGGTTACTGATTTTAGGACAGTACCAAAGATTCCAATTTGACTGTGGGGCTTTTACTAACCTGTCTCACGATCATCGCGATTACCATAAAACCGAGACAGACTACCTCAACGCTAAACTCAAACTCACCGCTCATTGCAAACCGGGCGCAAGCATCTGGCTCCGCCATGAAGAGCCACACCGCGAAGCATGGTTTGATGCATGCATTCAGCACGGTTGCCTACCAAAAACCTTCAGCAGCCAAACGCGGGAAAGCGGGTGGTATGGCGTGCTCAACCATCACCAACTGACGTTGTGTTTGGCCGGTGAACACTGGCAAGGCCGCGCACCGTTCTTGGGGCAGCACAATGTCTTCAACTTGCTGACTGCCTTGGGCCTGATCGACAGCCTTTGTGGTTATCATGCCATGAAAAAAGCCCTTGCATTTATCCCCTCTCTCACTCTGCCACCGGGTAGGTTGCAAGCCATTCCAGTCAAAGATAAACGGCGGATTTTTGTCGATTTTGCCCACAACCCTGATGGCCTGGGTCAAACGCTTTCAGCGTTAAGAGAACACTATCAGAAGCCCTTAACCGTCGTGTTTGGGTGTGGGGGCGATCGGGACAAAACCAAACGCACGCCTATGGCAAAAGAGGTGGGGAAATATGCCCAACGCATTTTTATCACTGGTGACAACTCACGGACTGAGCCGATTGAGCATATCGTTTCCCCCTTGCGCCAGACCTTGCCTCATGCGCGTTTTGTGAAAAACCGGGTCGAAGCCATTTATCAGGCACTCTCTGGCCAAACTGATGAGGACATTCTTGTCGTCGCGGGACGAGGACATGAAACCTACCTTCCCGGCGCTTCACCTTTGCTACCTCCCTCTTTCTTCAATCAGCCGTTGTGCGATGCCGACGTCATCAAGATTTGCCTGAAGCAAATACAACAGCGCTGAACCTCACTCCAAAAAGCCTGTTATCACGACATCTTTCTCTCAACACCTCTAAGGAGGAATCTATGCGAGTTGCAGTTATTGGCGATTCCGTCATGTGGGGACAAGGGATCCCCCGGCATCAAACCTACGCAAACCAACTGGTTGCTTGGCTTTCCCGAGAGCTTCGTATTGGCGCTTCCATCAATGACATGCACCAACCCATCACGGGTGACTACAAAGCCCACTCAGGCGCGATTATTGGTAAAAAGAACGAGCATCATCGTCGCCCAGCATTCGACACCCACCTGCCACAACCCACGTTTTTTGGTGAACTGCCTGCGGCTTACCCCACCATTACTAAACAATTAACGGAGCTGGATCGCCCCGAGAACATCGATCTGCTTCTGGTGAACGGCATAGCCAATGATGTCGGGTTTAAATCTGCAGCTACAGACTACGAGAAAACGGTTGAAAAGCTCGACGACCTGATTGATGAGCGCTTGGTGCCCTTTCTCAGAAAAGTCAGATCTCAATGTCCTAACGCACAAATCATATATACCGGATATTTCCCTTCGGTTTCGCCGCATTCGCGTTTTGAGAGTCTGGAACAGTTTACCGATGTCATGCATGAGTCAGGTTCTGTGCTTCAGGAGATTTTAGATTTTCGAACAGGAAACCGTTTTGCTGATGCAGCTATCGACTTCGCCAAAGCACTGTCTCCCGTCGATGATGTTCTGGGTTGGATGGCAGAAGGCCTGCAGACACCGGCAGACACGCTTGAACAAGCCAAGCTCAATGGCTACCTGTTTTATATCGCCATGGAGCTGGGAGCCATGCGCGCAGTCAATAAGGTTAACAAAGAACTCGCTGACACCCGCAAAGCCCCTATCTGGTTTCTCCATCCTGGTCTTGCAGCGACTCAAGCCATGTTCACAAGACGCCCACAAGTATGGGGATGGAACGGGGATGGAACCGTCACCAGAGAGCGCAATAAACTCTGCCCCAACTACCAAGCTGGATTGGAATATTCGGTAGCAAACGGTTTTGAGATTGAACAAAACCTCTTCTCTGCCGTGGCATGTCGTAAAGCCCACATGTTGCACCCCAACAAAGCAGGTGCGAACCAGTATTTTTCTAGGCTACGTTCGATGATGACAGATCATTACAACTTCAGCCTGCGAAAAGTGATGAACAACATCGCACCTGGCTATAGCCTCCGCAAAGCGACCCAAGAACTGGGCATTCCCTTCTATGGCTCCCTTCGAAACCTCATCCCTCATCAAACCCTGAATATGCTGGGAGCTACCCTGACCGTTCAGGCAAAAACCCGCGCCAAAAAGCTCACCTTCCAACTTCATTACAGCAACCGAAAGTTTCCATTGGTCGTCAAAGCCGTCACAAATCAAGGTGCGATGACGCTATTCGCTTCTGAGCAGGTGGTGCTTGATCTGGAAGCGAGATTACCCATCCGATCACTCAACAAACTCTCACTACGCTGCGCCACATCTGGCGTCAGGAAAGTCAGCAACGTCAATTTGCAGGTGATGATCAACGGCGCGGGCTTCGCCTTTGATCTCGAAGACGCCGCAGCTGCATTAAGACCACAGGGTATTCCCCTTCCATTCGGCCTCAACGCAACCCAATAACAGTAAAAGGACACTCATTATGGCGACAGACATCAAGCTTCAAAGAACCCGTATCGACAACATCGCCCGCATGATCCGGTTTGGTGAACAACTGGACACCAACAGTGGTGGCGGCATGGTGTTGGATCGCGACACACTTTTTATCACGGAGAATATCACCCGCTTCCGCGGTGGCAGCCAGCGCACCTTCATTACGCCTGACAAGGTTTCGACAACCAAGGTCACCAGTAAAGAAGCCTTCACTGAGCAGTTGGATTGCCGAAGGGATTTACGAATCGGCATGCTCGCATCAGTGACAGAAGCAGTTGATAACGAACCCGGCTCTCTAAAAGTGATTACCCCGAAAGACTCACCCGACATTCACATCGACGGCCGAACCAGCACAGTCAAAGCACGACATTTCAGCCGCACCTCAGATGAACGGCTAAAACAGGACATTAAACCCATAGTTTCAGCCCAGCAGTTACTTAACCAAATCGAAGGCGTGACCTATCGGTGGAAAGATACCCATCAGGCAACCGAGGAGTTTGGCCTGATTGCCCAGCAAGTAGAGACTGTGATCCCCTCACTGGTTGACGAAGACGAAGACGGGCTGAAAAGTGTCGATTACGAAGGCTTGATCCCTTTGCTGCTTGAATCCGTCAAACAGCTCCACGCACAAGTTCATCAGCTTGAAACCCGCATTATTGAGCTGGAATCGGCGTCATCCCAGCCCTAATCCCTAACCCTAAATGGAGGCCCCCATGAGTCAGACAGAACCCATGATCAAATTCGATGACGGTGGCAACGCCAGTCTGCTCCGTTACGACTTACCTGCATCGACAGCATTCACTTATGAGCAGGTTTCTGAACTTGTGATACCAAGCAAATTCAAACGCAAGAAAAGTACCGACAGTACATCCAATCAGGAGAAAAGCGCTAAAAACGTGGTGCCTATGACCATGATGGCCATGAAAGCCCACGCCATCAGCCCACTTTGGCATGCAGTGCTTGCAAACGAAACGGATGAAAAAATAAACGAGCAACTCATTCAACCCGCACCAGTGAATGACGTTATCGAGGACACCCCCATCCAAAACGAAGCAATAGTGCAAACCGCCGTCCAACCACTGGACTACGTCATCAATAAGTATGGTATGGCGCAAGTACAGAACATGCTTGAGAACGGCTATGTCATCGACAGCTATGTTGGCATTTCAGGCATCCCTAACTATGACCTCTACCTACCCAATTTGACATCAGTTCCAACAATTCGTCTGGTGGAAAAGATAACAGTCAGAAACTATCTCGGTGATTATGGTGCAGGCCGAGTGGTGGATTCCTTCTCCTTGCTACCAGGGGAAGAAGTCGAACTTTCCATCCGCAGCTTTGAGCAAACCAAAACCAACCGCTCGGAAACCCAAAGTATTCTTGATGCGCATAGTTCAGATACCCAATCAGAACTGACAGAATCACTGGATAGGGAGAGTAAAACCGAGTTTTCAGAAGACACGCAGGATAAATGGCGTCTTGAAGGTCGCACCGACTACCGGATGAAAACCAGCGCCAAAGTGGATATCCCTGTGGTGGGTAGTGGTGGCGGCGAGAATGAGCTGAAAATATCAGTCAGTGGTGGCTATGAAACCCAAACCAATACCCACCGCGCCAACACACAGAAAACCGCAGAAAGTGCACTGAAAAAACACATCGACAAGGTGAATGCGAAACGCGAAGTCAATGTTCAGGTCGATCGCAGTAGCAGCCACACTGAAGAGAACGAGTTCAGTGAAAAACGGACGATTCGCAATATCAACGTCAGCCGCACCCTGAACTTTGTCGCACGACAGATGAACCAGGAATACCTGTCTACTTTCGCATTGACCGGTGCCTATCTTGAAGTCGACTACGGCACGCCCGCCAGTATCAAACGCTACGAGCTTTATGAACTGGACGCTTTGTTTGAAGACTGTATTGCTGATCGAGACTACCGGGAAGATGTCACCAAAGTCCTCTACCGAATGCTGGCCTCTATCCGTGACCACCAAGGAAATACCCGAAGCCTGATTAAACAGGAACACATCGAAACGCCAGAAAAAAAAGCGCTGCTAAGCGTTGATCATCAAGTGACAACGCCCGTATCTGAAATCGGCGGCAAGCCCATTGATGTGCCGGGTATTGTATTGGCGGTTAACCAAAACATCCTGCAAACATCCGGTGTCGTCGTGGAAGCCCTGCTTGGTCAATCCAACGCGCTAGACCCTTACTCTATGGGTCTGCAAGCTAACGAAGTACGACGCCGGGAGCTCGAAAACAGTGGGCGTAAACTGAAAACCCATGTGATCAATGCGCTGATTGATATCGCCAACCAACCCGAGCACAAAGAGAACGCTATTGCAGCGATTTCAGCACTCCAGACCATTCACAACGATTGCTGTGAGGAAGAGAAAGGGGATAGCGCATGACGGATACACTCACCAACTCATCTTCCCTTATCACAGGGTCGACCAACCAAAGTCCGGTTGCCCCTTTAGGGCAATCTTTGGTGACTCCGAAAGAGGCTGCCCCGCCTAATCTCGGCACATCCAAATTTAAATTTCATTTGCTGGATATGGAATATTCCAATGGTTTGCTGACCTTTTCTGTGCTGCTGGCAAACTTTGCTGTTCGCCAGCACAAGCTTTTACCGGGTCAGAAAAAATACCTTGATGAACTGGTTTCTCTTTTTAAAGCCTATGGGGATGCTGCAAGAGTGACTCACCTTATTGGCAGAGCGAGCAAAACTGGCCCTGAAGGTAAAAATAAAACCTATGCCAAAAAGCGGTTGGAAAGTGTTAAACAATATCTGGTGGGACGATGCCCAAACCTGCAAATCCTGAAAGAATCTTCTGATGGTTCATCCTCTCCCACTCACGTGAAAAACGAAGCATCACAATTGGACTGGAACCGTTCGGTGGAAATCCGAGTTTCTGTGCTCATTCCAGAGCCCAAACTTCCCAAACCGAAAAAACGTAAAGTGCCGATAATAAAAGATGTATGTAGCCAGGGCTCATCTCATAAATGGCGCTTAGAAGTTTCAATCATGCTGAGTTTTGACGTCATCATCGGTGTGGTGCTGCTCGTTGGTAAGCTCCACAGACTAAGTGGCGATGATATGCCCCTTGAAACAAAAGATGTTTACGTAGTGGGAGCCACGGCGAATATACCTTTACCTATCAAACATCTAAAACACATTAAGAAGCTCAAACACATCAAGGAAGTCAGAAAAATTGTCCCCCTTTTGACGAAACCCAAAAAACTGGCGAGTTACCTGAAACACTCAAAATTAGGTGTGAGTACCAGCGTGACCTCGTCAGGGGGAAAGCTCGAATTTGTTACTGGCAACCGTTTTCACTGCTATCGATTTGATGATTTTGAGGGCAGTGTAGGAATGGCATTTGCCTCAGTGGGGTTTATTGCAGGAGGGGGCGATCTATTAACGATGAAACTCCCCTCAAACTTTCCTCAAAGCGCTGATTACTGGTTCAAAATTGGCGGTATAGGTGCTGTAAGAGGAGGTTATGACTTTCTCAATGTGGGTGCCGGCATTGGTGCTGGATACTTATTTGTTGAGTAAACATCAAAGCAGTCCCTGTTGGTTAGCTTCAAACACCGCCTCACAGCGACTGCTTACTTCAAGCTTGCGGTAAATGGCCTTAATATGATCATTTACCGTGTAGTGAGAGATACCCATCGCGCTTCCAATCTCACTGGTTTTTAGTCCCTTTGCCAGTAGCGCCAGCACTTCGTTTTCTCGGTTAGTTAAAGGATTATTCAGCGGCGTTTGCGTTCCTACCTGAATTTGATTTAACACATGTGCTGCCACCGCCGCACTCATGGGTGCACCGCCCGCCAACTGATTTTCAATCGCTTCTTCAATTTTCTCAAACGGCGTGTCTTTTAACAGGTATCCGCGGGCTCCCGCCTGAATCGCACTTAGCACATTGGTTTCATCACCAAAAATGGTCAGCACCATCACCTCAGTGTCAGGGTGGTTTTTTCGCAGGTAGTGAATCAAATCCCGGCCATTGCCATCGGGCAGGCCTAAATCGACCAGCGCCAAATCGTACTCATTCTGTTCAGCCAACATCAGTGCCTCTGCCAGTGAACCAGCGCAATCACAATGGGTTATCTTATAGGAGGAGGCCAACTGCCCCAGAAACTGCTGATAGGCGGGGATATCTTCCACAATTAATAAACGGGTCACATGCCACCTCTTACTTCGGCAAAACAGAAGGAAAAAGTATCTAAGAATCAAAGCCGGATGGGTGTAATAAGCGCAAGACTGAGCACAATCTTACCTATACGTAGATCACTTAAAGAAATGGATATTTCAGACTAGAAAGTCTCACCCTCTATTACCTTGGGTTTCCTATATCGCGACTCTTTTCAACACGCTAGCATCTATGCTCACGCCTTATAAAGTGAAAACATCTGACGCGAATTGACTCCAAGGAGCTGGCATGTTTTTCACCAAACGATTCTTTCCCTATTTTCTTACTCAGTGCCTCGGCGCGCTGAATGACAACATCTACAAAAACATTCTGTTGTTGATGGTGACCTACAGCTTTATTGATTCACTTCCTGTTTCGGTCGATCTCTTCGTCAACCTTGCTGCTGGCCTTTTCATTCTGCCTTTCTTCCTGTTTTCTGCGCATGCTGGCGCGATTGCCGACAATATGGATAAAGCCAAACTCATTCAGCGTTTGAAACTTGCAGAGCTCGCCATTATGGGCTGCGCCGCTGCAGCCATCTTGACGCAAAATGCGTTACTGATGTTGGCTTTGCTTTTTATGACGGGAACCCAGTCGGCGTACTTTGGGCCTGTTAAGTACGCTCTTTTACCTCAGGCTCTGAAGGCCAATGAACTGGTAAAAGGCAATGCCTGGGTCGAAATAGGCACTTTCCTCTCTATCCTTATTGGTACGCTCAGCGCAGGTCTGCTTCTCGCCATTCCTAGCGGGACATTCATTGCAGCGTGTCTGGTTGTTTCGCTGTCATTGATTGGCTTTTTGAGTAGTGTGAACATTCCATCTTTGCCCGTTTCCAACCCAGAGAAAGTGCGTTTTTCTCCGATTTCAGGCATGAAGAACACGCTTAAAGTCGCCAAAAAACAACGCGGGATCTGGATGTCGATTCTCGCCATTAGTTGGTTCTGGTTTATGGGTGCAACCTACCTGACGCAGTTTCCGAACTTTGCCCGTGAACACCTGCACGCAGACAGTACCGTGGTTTCGCTGCTGCTCGCCCTGTTCTCTATTGGTATTGCCGCAGGTTCTTTTATCTGTGAGAAGCTGTCTTTCAACAAAGTGGAACTGGGCATTCTTCCTTTCGGTATTCTTGGCCTGACACTGTTCAGTGCGGATTTGCTTTGGGCAGTTCCTTCCGTTGAATCTTTCCCCGAGCAGTTTTATGGCGTGCAAAGCTTCATCGCTCAATCAAGCCATCTGCGTGTGATGTTTGATCTCTTTATGGTGGGTGTCAGTGGCGGCGTGTTTATTGTCCCGCTGTATGCATTTATTCAGTCTCGCGCTAAAGACGGTGAGTGCGCGCGCTCTATCGCAGCAAACAACATTATGAATGCGTTGTTTATGGTGGCCTCGGCACTGGTTTCTATCTTGGTATTGAGCGTATTGGATTTCTCGATTGTCGAATTGTTCGCACTGATGGCGGTAGGGAACTTCATCGTGGCAATTTACGTTTACCGTCAGGTGCCTGAGTTCACACAACGTTTCATCAGTTACTTATTGAGCCACTGTCTGTACCGCGTATCGGTTAATGGCCGCCAGCATATTCCTGAGCAAGGCGCAGCCTTGATTGTCGCAAACCATGTCAGCTATGTAGACGCATTGCTCCTGATGGGAACATCAACCCGCCCAGTGCGTTTTGTGATGGATAAATCCATCAGTGAAATGCCGATACTGAAATACGTTTTCCGTCATGCGGGTGTCATTCCTATCTGCTCGCCCCGCAAGTGCGAGAAGACCTACAACGCGGCATTCGAAACCATTGGGCAGGCATTAAACAACGGCGAAGTCGTCTGTATTTTCCCTGAAGGCCGTTTAACCTCTGATGGTGAACTTGGCGAATTCAGACCCGGCGTGGAGAAAATTCTCGCTCAATCACCGGTGCCGGTCATCCCAATGGCATTGAAAGGATTGTGGGGCTCCTTCTTCAGTCATAAAAACGGCCATGCACTCACAACCCGCCCAAGACGGTTTTGGTCAAAGATTGAAGTGAATATTGGTGAGCTGTTAAAACCGAACGCATTAAACCGTCACTTGCTGCAAAAGGAAGTACAGAGCTTACTGGTGTAAAAACAAAAAATGCCACCCGGTTGAGGTGGCATTTTTCATATACCCAAATGGTTAAACAGCAGCAGGCATGACCTGAACACGAAACAGTCTGCGACAACGCTCCAGGAAAGAGCCATACACCACACCCAGTAAGCCGGAAAGCAGCGCGTTTGAAGCGACGGCTGTTGCGATTTGACTTGGTTCAGCGCCAACGGTAAACAAAATAGCTGCATACACTGGCGACTGGAAAGCCACATAAGCCACAAAGTCCGCCACGCGCTTCATTGTTTTGGTCGAAGATAGACGTTGCGAGAACTTCTGCACATTGTCTCGGAATACACCGTAAGGCCAGGCAATCAGAATATTGACTGGAATCGACAACAGTCGCGAAGCCAAAGATTGTTCGAAAGACATACCAGACACGAAGATCTCGACCATCATGCCAGTGACGAAGCAGAAAACGACCATGGCAAACATATCAGCCACGACGCTGCGAACGCGGTTAGCGCCACCCATTTACTCACCCCAAAATCGCTAAATCAAAACGGCTAAAACAGCCAAAAATTCAATAAAAAAACGGGTTGGAGAAGTGCCGTTCACGCCGACTTTTTCACCTCCGTTATATCGGCTATTAGAACAAAACTCTGTTGGATTTAGGCGCTATATTTAAAATTAAAACCAGTGTTTTATTCTAATTATTAAGACAATAATGGCTCATGTGACCACAATAAATCTGGCACATGTTAAGCCCATTTGATCACAATCTAGTCTGGCTTTCGGGACAGGTCTCTGGCCATGATCAGCGCCAAGCCTAGTATCTGGAGGAAAAGGGCAAGGTTTCGGTAGTTAGAGATACTGCTCACAATTTCACGGTAGGAGTCTGCTAACTGTAGGTTATCTAGATATAGCGTATCTATCTTGTTTCGCAGAAGATCTTGCTGCTGGTCAATACCGAGCATGATTTTGTTGATGTTGGCCATATCCAAGGGTGTATCTGTCATATCAGAAAACGGTGAAAGCAGTTGGCTAACGAGCATCTCTGGGAGCTCTCTACCCTCTTCTTGGGTGGTAAGAATGATGAGCAATGTTTCCCTTCGGCGCTCAAGGGCATCAACTTGCTGCCAAGTCAATTGAATAAGTTGATTGTTGCTGCTCTGGGTTTCTTCCACCACCGCCGCTTTCTCTCCCAAACCGTCAATCACAAAGTTGGTCATCAGCGCGGCGATCACATTCATGACCAGTCCTGTCGCAACAATCACCCACGTTGGCAGTCCTATTTGCACCTTGTTACTCCCTAAAGACAAAGCTAACGCTCTGCCTTCATGTATAGCGCAAAAACAATGCGTTAGGGGTCTCACTTCTACCCAATGATCAGAGAAATTCGCTAGAAATGAAAAAGGCCAGCATTTCGCTGACCTTTAAGGCTCGTTTGATGGGAACTTTATGCGCTTTGCGCCACTGGCATCACTTGCGCCAGTTTGAGGTAGGAATGCAGTTCGCCGTTTTTGTACTCGATGGCCGAATGAATGTTCACCGATTTATTGGCAATGACCCGACTACGGTAGGTGTTGTCGTTTTTCACGATTTCCAAATCGAGTACGCCTTGTTCCAGTTTCCACCAACCTTTGGTTGGTAGGCGGTTGAACAGGGTAAATTCTTCAAGGGTGCCGTCTTCTTTGAGCAGCAACTCAGTTACATAGCCCGCACTGCAGGTTTTAATCCAGCGTTGGCCTTTCACTTCCGATACCGAGAAAGAGCGCTTACTGGACATCCAGTCAAAAAGGGCGATGGCATCGACATCTGACACGTCGGGAAGTTGTTCAATATTCAGCATGGCTGCGGTGCCAGATTCACGCAGAAAAAGCTGTAAGTACGAGCTGTTTACCTGTTTTTGCATCTCTTACGTCACTGTCATTCCTTGAAAAAGATGAAGATAACCGCAAGCTACGCCCTCTTCATCCCTCTTTTTGTAGGAATGTTAACCAGCGCCGAAAACAGGCCGGAATCCGATAGTCAGTGTTTGATAATGAGGCGTTAATTCAGGAACCAATATCACTAAATGAAAGGGGAATTGCGCTGAATCAAAAATGAGCAATGCATCTCACTGGAGAGGCACTGTTGTGTGAACTATCTTTAAAACGAGTGGGTTCACTATCAGGTGAGGATTATGCGCTATCTCGTTGTTAAATCAATAATTATAACTTCGGCTCTGGTATCTGGTTTTGCCTTTGCTGCAAAAGATAAGTTGGGTGAAGTGGTTACAGAAAGAAACGAATCAATCTGCAAGCAGAAGTTCACGCAAGAGCTGTTTACTCAGCAACGAATTTTCAGCTCTGATCGCAACGGCTCCGATAAACGCCGTATAGCAGAGCGAAAAATCGAAGCTGCCCGCCAAAAATACAATGATACGGCAAGCTTTTGTGATGCATACGACGAGCTACTCACTTTCAATCCAGAAACGCTGGATCGCCGTCCTGGTGACGCACAATTCGATTAGTGACTCTTTATTAGCGATACCAGTCGAAGTTAGACAATTAACACAAGCCACTGATAAAGTGGCTTGAAATATTTCTAACGACAGGTGTCGCCATGTTCGCTATATCAAAATCGTTTTCTTCAAAACCACTTCGCGCGCTGATCGCTGCATCTGTTTTCGGATTTGCTTTGGCAGGCTGTTCAGATGATGAAGTTGGTGATGTCAGCTTAGGCCTCTTCACGACCAAAGACATTAAGATCCAAATCTTTAACGACCCAGAAGTGCCCGGCGTGACTTGCCACATCAGTCATGTGAAAGCAGACCTCGATTTTTCTGATCCGTCAGATATGGGTATCTCATGCCGACAAACCGGTGAAATCACCCCAGAAATGATTGCAAATGTGGATCGCTCTAAATCCGGTGAAGTGGTGTTTACTGCGTCAAAGAGCATCTTGTTCAAATCCATGAAAATCCGCCGCATCTTTGATTCTAAAAACCAGACCCTGATGTACCTCTCTTACTCCACCAAAGAAACACAAGGGAGCCACAAACACAGCCTCTCAACGGTTCCACTTTGGGGTACTAAGGCGTGGCAAGCGCCTGCAGAAGATAAATAAAACGCTGCTTGCTCATCCTTCTGGTGAGATTTTTAATGAAGGATGAGCACGCTTGCCTATCAGCAAGGTAGACTGCGCTCGTATCGTCCAACGATGTAAGTCACGTATCCGACTTTGAATACTCCCGCGATCACGATGGTCACTATGTGAGCGATGGTTTGATGGAAAATTGAAAAATTGTCCGCAAATGGGAAGCTGATGAGTAAAGAGCTCACCATTATCAAGCCCGACATAATCATCAACACGCCGCCGACCTGCGTAACCTTTTTGAAGTTAATGCCTCGTTCATTTCCAGATTGGATTACTACTTCCATAACCTCCTCCTTTAAAGGTGCATTTCAAATGCACTTTAAATAATAAAGGCTCTCCCGTCAAACTAATGCGAATGATTTTCACTCATTGGTAGGCCAGCTTGCTTTCTTGTTTTGGTATAAACGTTGGGTTTGGCGAAATACGCCGTTAATATACCGCTGTCGCATTCAACAGAGTAATTACCATGACCGCTTTTCCTTCCAAAAACCTCGTCGAGCAACAAACCACAGAATGGCTCGAGAAAGTCGTCATTGGCTTAAACCTCTGCCCGTTTGCCGCCAAGCCGCAGCGTAACAAGCAAATCAAGGTTGCCGTATGTGATGCCCAGGATGATCAGGAAGTGATGGAAAGCATCATCACAGAATTAACATTGCTGGAAAAAAGCGACGTGGCGGATTTAGAAACCACCATCGTGGTCACTCCGAATCACTTTCTGGACTTTGATGACTACAACCAGTTTTTGGATGTCGCAGACATGCTGATCGATCAGTTTGGCTGGCGCGGTATTTACCAGATTGCGAGTTTCCATCCCGATTATTGCTTTGCAGATGTCGAACCTGAAGATGATAGCAACCTGACCAACCGTTCACCGTTCCCGATGTTTCACCTGATCCGTGAAGCCAGCATTGAAAAAGCGCTGAAGCACTACGGCGGGGACGCGGAAGATATCCCTCAAATCAATATCGACCGCGTTTGCAGTTTGTCCTCAGAAGAGAGAAAAGCGCTGTTTCCTTATCTTTTTAAGGCGCACTGATACAACTAAATTCTGCCAAAACTTCATCTGCTAAAGTCAGTGTCAAAGCATCACCATCAGCGAGTTTACCCACGCCCTTTGGTGTACCTGTCAGCACAATATCACCCGGTGCCAGTGTAAAGTACTGGGTGAGATGGCAAATCAAATCGACCACAGGGTTAATCATCAGGCTGGTGTCTCCGCGCTGGGTTGGCTCGCCGTTGATGTCCAAACCATAAGTAGTCGCGGCCAGATCTATGCCTTCAAAAGGTACGAACTGGCTTTGCACGCAACTGGCATCAAAGGCTTTTGCCAGCTCCCAAGGCAGCCCTTTTTCTTTCAGTTTGCTTTGGGCTTCGCGGCGCGTCAGATCAAGCGCAACCCCAACCCCAACAATCGCGTCAAATACTTCTTCCGCCGTTGCCTTCTTCAGCGGCTTGCCGATTAATACTGATAACTCCGCCTCATAATGAATGGGCGCTAAACGTTCACTGAGTGCTAACGAGGAATCGGTGCCGACAATTGACGTCGCCGGTTTAATAAAGAGCACTGGCTCATCAGGGATAGGATTATTGAGCTCTTTGGCATGCTCAACATAGTTTCTCCCAATACAAACCGCCTTGCCCGTGGTCAACCCTGCAACCTTTCCGCCAACCCATTGATGTGAATACATTCGTGACTCCCTGTCATCTAAAATAACCGTGCCATATTATCAAACATCTTTAGGGGCTGTTGATCTTTGGTGGTTAAATTTTGTTCTCGCTATAAGCGTTTTAGGCGCGGCGAGGTGTGTGCCGCCTAGTTATTCTAAGCAAACACACTTCAACAAAGCATAAAACGCTTAGAGCAGAACCCTTCGGGCAGCTTTTGTGGGGAATTTATGCAGCGTTATCGGCTTCTCATGTAGGCTAGCTACACATCGAAGCCTCTGCCTTGCACAAAATCCCCACAAACTGCTGCAAAAATCATCACCAAAGGTCAACAGCCCCTAGTGATGATGGCGGTTCGATCCAATCTTGTTAATTCTTATGCCATCTTAGCCACGATTAGTTAAGTGAGTGTTGTATTATCGCGTAATCGTCCGTCTTTTTGGCCTTGAATTTCAGCGGTATTCGGTAGACACGGACGAGTCAGTAAGTCATATAAAAGGATAAAATATGAACCTCGATTACTTTGCGCTTGGGCTGCTGGTCTTTGTCGCTCTAGTGATTTTCTACGGCATCATTGTCATTCACGACATCCCCTATGAAATCGCGAAAAAGCGGAATCATCCGCATCAAGATGCCATCCACCATGCTGGCTGGGTGAGTCTGTTTACCCTTCACGCGCTTTGGCCCTTCTTATGGATTTGGGCAACACTTTGGCGCCATGATCGCGGCTGGGGAATGAGTGCGTTGGAACATAATCAGGAAGCCATGCAGAGCGAATTCAATGCGCTGAAAGAACGCATTGCTCTGCTGGAAAAAAAGCTCGAGGAAAAAGCACAAAGCGTGGAGACCTCAACCACCAGCGGCGACAAAGACGGGGAGGAAAAATAATGGATTTACTCCTCATTCTGACTTACACCGCACTGTGTGTCGCTATTTTCAAAATCTTCAAAATCCCTCTGAATAAATGGACCGTACCGACTGCGGTATTGGGGGGTATCGTGCTGATTGGCACATTGATTCTGCTGATGAACTACAACCACCCGCACACGGCGCTGGGCGGTAATGTGTATGTCACCACGCCAATCGTACCGAACGTTCGTGGACAGGTTGTCGAAGTGCCCGTTCAGGCTAACCAACCGCTCAAGCAGGGCGATATCCTGTTTAAGATTGACCAGACCCGTTTCAAAGCCCGGGTAATGGAAGCAAAGGCAGCCCTACAGGACGCGCAGCAATCTGTACTGACCCGTCAGGCCGCTTACTCAACGGCTAAGGCCAATACCCTCAAAGCGTTAGCTGAACGGGACAGAACAAAGAAAGAGTTTGAGCGTTACCAAAAAGGTGCAAAGAAGGGAGCGTTTACTGCTTCTGATGTCGACAACAAACGTCAAATCTATCTGGCTGCGGAGGCCTCTCTAGAAGCCGCAGAAGCGGAAGAAGATCGTCAGCTTCTGGGTATTACCTCTCAAATCAATGGTGTGGACACCACGGTAGCGAAAGCACAGGCTGCACTGGAACAAGCACAGTTTGATTTGGACAGCACTATTGTCCGTGCACCCACTGACGGCTACGTGACTCAAGTGACGCTGCGCCCAGGTATGATGGCCGTTCCTATGCCGCTTCGTCCGGTGATGACCTTTGTGAATGAAGACCGCACCCGATATGTGGGCGCGTTCCGCCAAAACAGCCTGCTACGCCTGAAACCGGGTTTTGAAGCCGAGTTCATCTTCCGTGCTCTGCCGGGCAAAACCTTCCAGGGCAAAGTCGTCGAAGTGCTGCCTGCCATTGCAGAAGGTCAGATTCAGGCGCAAGGCATGTTGATGGGCGACAAGATGTTTAGTGACCAAGGCCGTGCACTGGTTGTGCTGGAGATGACAGACGACATTTCTGAACATATGCTGCCGAACGGCACCAATGTCGAAATCGCCGTTTATTCAGACAGTTTCCATCATGTCTCTATCATGCGTAAGGTTCTGATCCGTATGAAGAGCTGGCAAAACTACCTGTACCTCGACCACTAATCCCCCCTCTATGCTGGCTCAACCAGAAGGTTGAGCCAGCACACATTTCCCCGCCCATGTATCACTCTTAATAAAACAAGATCTTAGATGGATTTTTCCACCTATTCGCAGCAATTGATAAGACCTAGCTAGCAATTTATTAAATGGCACGTTGTTGGATTTACTGGTCAGGTTAAGGCTTAGAGTATCGACATTATTGTGAAACCAATTGAACGAGAAGAATGAACTCCTTTGACTTTGATGTCCCAGTTTCTTGTGTCATTTTTGACTGTGACGGCACCTTGGTTGATAGCGAAGTGCTGTCCCAGATGGCGATCGTTGAGATTTTCTCAAACTACGGCGTGAAACTGGATTTGCAGGAATGTCTTGATAATTTTCAGGGTGGCAAACTGGCAGATATCCTGATCCAGACCTGTGAGCGCTATAACCTGAAAATTTCGATTGATGAACTGGAACATCTCTATCGCCAGAAGTGTTCAGAACTGTTTGCTGACCACCTTGATCCGGTCGATGGCATACCGGAGCTACTCGATACGCTCAAAGAGGTCGGCATTGACATGTGTGTCGCCTCAAATGGGCCTGTTAATAAAATGAAAATGTCTCTGGACATGACAGGCTTACTTCACCATTTCCGCGACCATCTCTATAGTGCATTTGATGCCAACAGCTGGAAACCTGCCCCCGATCTTCTCCATTATGCTGCCATGAATATGGCAGTACTGACTCAGGAATGCCTGTTTGTCGATGACACGCTATTGGGGGTAGAGGCAGGAATCAATGCAGGTATGCGCACGGTTTATTTCAACCCGGGAAACAGAGAAAACATTGAGCATCCTCTCGTGATTTCGGTCAGCTCAATGAAAGAACTACAGGCGCTGATGGAACGCCTGCCGCTGTCAGACTGCTGGGCGTGATCACACTGAAGTGATCAGTATGCCGTCATCAATCATCTTACCGAGAATTTCAGAGCCTGAACTCCCACTGATACCTAAATCCTGGCTCAGTTGATCCAACGACTTATTCTCAAAGACAATCACCTGACTGTCCGCTTCTCCCTCAAGGCCAACGGTCAGCGTCGCTTTACCCTCTTTGTCTGAAAGAGAAACCAGATAATCTTCAATACTTTCGTTGTTCAAGCCATCCAACAAATCGGAAAGGTCTAACACGTCCATACTCACGTCGAAGTCCGTCAAGGTGTCGGTCGCCAAGGAATCAGCATCACCACGGAGGAATTGGAATACGTCGCGCCCTTCTCCACCGGTCAACTCATCGTCGCCCGCCCCGCCAATCAAGAGATCTTCACCAAGACCACCGTCCAGAATGTCGTTGCCACCATTGCCTTGGAGGGTGTCTGACTCATCACGGCCCACCAGCAAGTTTGCGTTTTCATCCCCTGTCAGCTCGGTGGTATTGATCAGATCGCTCAAGTCGGCATCTGCATCGGCGTTGTCATCCACCCGGATGTCCAGCACGCTCTGAATCCGCAATCCACTCTCGTTGACCAAGGTATAGTTAAAAGACTCTAACACGTCGTCACTTGGTACATCGGTCACCAATTGATAGACATAATCACCTTTTGTATGGGACTCGTCGCTTTGCCCATAAATGGTCAGCGAGCCGTATTGGGTCTCAATGATCATCACACCTTCAGAAGCGTGATAAGTGGCACCTTCAAACTGCACAGATTCAAACAACCAGGTTCCGCTTAAGGCATCATTGTCGAACAGGTTCCCTGTGGCGATGTGTGCATTCACGTCACCATTTAGCCCCGACGTTTGAACCGTGGCGATATCTGCCACCACGCGGGAACTGTCGTCATAACTGAGAGTAAGCTGTGCCTGTACACTGTTACTGTCTGAATCAGCCAGTGTGTAGGTAAAGATTTCATCTTTGACGTCGTGAGTGGTGAGTTCAGCGAAGATCGTTTCAACCGTGAGGTTTTCAACATCCAACGCCACATAACGGAAGGTGTTATCGGCCGGCGCGGAAAGCGACAGCTTGCCGTCCGTTAACGTACTGGAACCTGTGCCAACGACATTGCCCGACACGTCATAGAGGAACCAGTCCACCACTTCATTGTCGGCTAAGCCTGAAACCGTCAACGTCGCTTCGTCGACTTCATCATCGAAACCATAAATCGAAGCCGAATAGTCCCCGCCTTCATCCGACGTATCGAAGGTGAACATGTCTGCAGTGAGGTCATCTTTATCAACACCATTGAGCGTCAAAGTACCGGTATCAAGGGTGATGAAGGTATTATCTCCAACCTGCTCAATGCCCAGCTCTGCAAAGGTATCAATCGTCGATGCGTTCTTGATAATAATGGTGTCGTTGTTGGTATCGAAATCCATCACTGTGTCATTGCCAGATTCAAACACCACGGTGTCTGAGCCTTTACCGAGTGTGAGCTCATCATCACCCGCGCCGCCCACCAATCGGTCATTACCACGGCCACCGTCTAGCGTGTCATTATCAGCGCCGCCATAGAGATGGTCCTCGGCATTGTCGCCTGACAGGGTATCGTTACCCGCTTCACCGTAGATTTCATCCACACCGTTACCGCCAGACACTGTGTCATTACCCGCGCCTGCGTAAACAATATCTGCACCGTTCCCTGCATCAATCGTGTCGTCGCCATCTGTGCCTATAATCGCGCCTTCTTCCACTTCGTGCTCGACAATCCCTTCATGTGAAGGGTGATGCACCTCATCCAAGTCCAGCCCGTTCTCTGCATCACCACTTAAGAAGGCGGCACTTGTCAGGTTGCAACCATAGAAGGTGACCCCATTGGTGCTACCAAAAGCGGTGTTCAGTTCGCTGGCGTAGAATTCTGTCTGCACAGATGAGGTGAAGGTGTAATCGCCGTTGGAAGAGACCGTCAGTTGTCCTGAGTCCGCGCTGATGGTGACACTGCCATCAGTCAGCACGTAATCCACACCATCGTAGGTCACTTGGGTCACGTTGACAGAGGAAGGTGACGTCAGGGTATCTGCACCACTTCCATCACCATTGCTGCCAGAGATAACGTTACCCGTCGCCGTCGAAGACGCAGCAATCTCGTCACTGTCATTGGCGGCAACAATATCGTCTACCCGATTAACGGTGACACTCACATTTTCCGAGTCGACATAGGTTCCATCGCTCACCCCTACCGTAAACGACAAGCTTTCCAACGGATCGGCAGCACTGTCGCTATTAATCGCCGCTACGCCTGCTGCGGTCAGCAACACCTGATTCCCGACGAGTGTGAAATAGCCAGCGCCATTATTACTGAGGCTGTAAGTTAGTATATTCTCATCAGCATCAGTCGCCGACAGGGTCGCAACCACATCATTTTCTGCGACGTTTTCTTCCGTCAGTTCGTTGACAGAGACAGTCAGCTCAGGTGCATTGTCATTCACGCGGGTGACAGTCACGTTTGCATCATCGCTGCCTGTGCGGGAGCCATCTGAAGCTGTGACAGTAAAGTTGATGGCGCTGATTTCGGCCCCATCATCGTTGATCGCTTCTACACCCGCCGCAGTCAGCTTTACTTCATCGCCATCAATGATCACCCAATCTGCATTCGCGCCTGAGATGGTAAAAGTCAGCTCATTTTCGTCTGCATCGGAAGCGGAGATAGTCGCCACCACGGTATCAACAGAGACGGATTCTTCCTCCACACCGACCTCGGTCAGGGCGATCACGGGGTCATTATCATTCACACGGGTGACGGTCACGTTCGCATCGTCGCTGCCTGTGCGGGAACCATCTGATGCCGTGACAGTAAAGTTGATGGCGCTGATTTCCGCGTCGTCATCGTTGATGGCTGCAACACCCGCCGCAGTCAGCTTTACTTCATCGCCATCAATGATCACCCAATCTGCATTCGCGCCTGAGATGGTGAAAGTCAGTTCATTTTCGTCCGCATCAGAGGCAGAGATAGTAGCGACCACAGTGCCGACCGACACAGACTCTTCCATTACATCGGTCTCGTTCAGGGTGACAACAGGAGAGTTGTCGTTTAAACGCGCGACGGCTACCGTATCACTGGCAACGACGGTATACGTTCCGTCAAATGCCTGAACTGAAATCGGTATGCTGGATATCGCATCGACGCCGTCTTGATTGATAGCGGCAACGCCATCTGCAGTCAGGTATACACCGTTCCCATTAAGCCGGAAGTAGCCGTCATCATTGTTCAGCAATGTCAACGAGACATCATCTGCGTCCTCATCTATCGTTGTGATGGTCGCCACCAGCGTTGATTCTGTGACCGACTCTTCGGTCAAATCTTCAACAGCAAGGGAAAGTGTTGGTGGAGTGTCGTTATCACGACCAACAAGAAGCGTGGCAGAGGCATCCGTGGCATTCTCCCCGTCACTGGCCTGAACAGAGATCGTCAGGGAGCGGATATCCAAACCGTCATCCTGTACCGCCGCGACGCCATCCGCGGTGAGGGTTACTTCGCCGTCTGCAAGGAGGAAGTAGTTATCCTCGTTGCCAACCAATGACAGGGTGACATTATCTCCATCCGCATCAGCAGTGCTCACAGTCGCCACAACCTGCCCGACGGTGACGGCACTTTCAGAAATGTCACTGGTGGAGATGTTCACGGTAGGGCCGTTGTCGTTCACTCGAATGACTGAGATTGTGTCGGAAGCACTGGCTTGAAAATCACCGTCAGAGACGGTCAGAAAGATGCCCAATGATTCGATGTTCAGGGCATCATTATTGATCGCTTCAACACCTGCTGCCGTCAGCAGCACTTCACCATCTCCTAGCGAAAAATAGCCGTTATTGTTGTCTGTCAGTGTGTAGCTTAGGGTGTTTCCATCAGCATCGGAGGCCGAAAAGGTCGCAACTACCATGCCTTCAGAAACAGACTCCTCAGTCACATCAACCGCTTCCAACGTCAGCGTGGGAACGTTGTCGTTCACCTTGTTAATCGCAAGCACGCCAGATGCCTGCTCACTCAACTCACCGTCATCGGCCTCGACCACAATCGACATACTTTCCAAGCCGAGGGCATCATTGTTAATCGCATCCACGCCAACCTGAGTCAGCACCACATTGTCGTCCTGAATGCGGAAATATCCGTCTTCGTTATCAAGCAGATTGAGGGAAACGGCATCATTATTCGCATCCGTCGTGGTGATCGTCGCCACGACCTGATCTTCAATGACTGACTGTTCTGTGACCGTCAGCATCGAGAGCATGATAGAAGGCGCCTGATTGGAATCAGTGGGTGATGGCTCTGGAGATGGCGTGGTTGGTGTGGAACCAGGAGTCGTGGGGGCTGGCGACGTCACATCCGTAGTGTCAGTGGTTTGTGTCGCTTCGTTTAATTGTTCAAAGAAAAAACGTTGCAGTGAAGAGAGGGAGCTAAGCTGAAATGCCGTCAGATTGTTTGCATTCAGTGATTCGACATTTTCACTTTCCTCACTTTCTCCTTCTTCCAGCAGCTCAGTCAGGCTTGGGCGTGAGCCAGAACCTTCCACAACCACATCACCGGCAACAAAGAATGTGGATGAACTGGTGGCTTGGCCAGCAGCTGGATCTGCGTTTTCGCTGGGGTCCTCCCCTTCTTCGACGCCGCGCCGAGCTGCATTCACGTCCTCGTTAGCATCAGGTGGCGTTTCAAAGCGAAAGCCACTGTTGGCATTCACCTGAATTTCCCTTTCACCATTTTCTTTGAGAACCGCGCTACTGCCGTTTTCCGTGACTAGCACTTCTTCCGGTTTAAGCTCTGCGTATTGTTCTGCAGCCCTTACGCTGCCATCCGGTGCAAAAATTAATGCGTTACCATCCAGTTGCGTAATAATCATTTTGCCGGCCATTGTGTTGCCCTCATACTCGGATCAACGGCTTCCTGCCTGTTGAAGCGGGTAAATTTCGTGCTAGACGCACTTCTCCATTACTAACCGTAGTGCATATGTCTTGTGACTGGATCGCGTGATCTTAATCCTAAACTCAGTCTTTTGGAGGAGAAGGGATGAGACGACAACCTGATGGCTAGATAGCTTGTTGATATAAAAATAAAAAAGGGACGCTTCAGCGTCCCTTTAACAACGATAAGTAGGATTATGGCAAGGTCTTCAAACTCTGCTCATAATCATCAAATGTCTGCATCACAGTGTTTTCCGCACCGCCTGTCGCTTTACTCACAGCGATAATTGCAAGACCCGCCAGAACGAAGCCAGGGACAATCTCATAGATATCGAAAATCCCGCCAGTCAGTTGTTTCCAAACGACCACGGTCACACCACCGACAATAACACCAGCCAGTGCGCCGTTGCGGTTCATGTCTTTCCAGAACAGGCTCAACAACAAGGCTGGACCGAACGCAGCACCGAAACCAGCCCAAGCGTAAGATACTAAGCCCAGTACCGAGCTTTCTGGGTTCATCGCCAGCATCAACGCAATGATGGAAATACCTACCACGGCGAAACGACCAACCATGACCACCTCTTTGGTCGATGCATCAGGACGGAACACTTGTTTGTAGAAATCTTCGGCCAGAGCAGAAGATGACACCAGCAACTGGGAATCCGCTGTGCTCATCACCGCCGCCAGAATTGCCGCCAGCAAGATACCTGCAATCACAGGGTGGAACGCCGCGTTCACCAGATACATAAAGATGGTTTCGCCGTCTTCCAGTTCACCACCGAGGTGTTGATCAACGTACAGGATACCCACCAAACCAATCAGGATTGCGCCTGCCATAGAGACAGCACTCCAACCCACGGCGATACGGCGTGCTGTAGTGATGTCCGCATTGGTACGTGTTGCCTGGAAACGTGCAAGGATGTGCGGCTGACCAAAGTAACCAAGCCCCCAGGCCACCAGAGAGATGATCGCCACGGCAGTCAGAGGCTCACCGTTAACATCTTGCCAAAGGGTCAGAAGCTCAGGGTTTTTCGCTTCCAGCGCAGCAGGCAAGTCAGTGAATGAGCCATCCAGCGTTGCAATTGGCACGATCATCAGTGCTGCCGCCATCAAAAGGCCTTGCACCAAGTCAGTCCAGGATACTGCCAGGAATCCACCAAACAAGGTGTAAGAAACCACACAGACAGTGCCGATGACTACCGCTGTGGTGTATTCAAGGCCAAAGACTGTCTCGAACAGTTTACCGCCTGCAACCAAGCCTGAGCTGGTATAGAAAAGGAAGAACAGCAAAATGAAGAAGGCAGAAATGGTCTGCAACAGTTTTGATTTATCTTCAAAACGGCGAGACAGGAATTCGGGGATGGTCAGTGCATTGTCTACTTCGATGCTATAAGTACGAAGTCTTTTGGCGCAAATCAACCAGTTTAAGTAAGTACCCGCTAACAGACCACCTGCAAGCCACAGCGATTCAATACCCGCTGCGTAGGCATAGCCCGGCAGACCAAGCAGCAACCAGCCACTCATGTCTGACGCACCGGCAGATAATGCCGCTGGCCAAGGCCCCAGTGAACGCCCACCAAGGAAGTAGTCTTCTGAGTTTGACGTGCGCTTGTAAGCGTATACGCCGATTGCGAGCATTAGAATCAGGTACACGATAAACGTGGCGCTGATTGCAAAGCTGTTTTCAATCATGTTTTTTCCCTCAATAACAAGGCACAAAGATTGAGGATCATAGATCTCCAGTGCCTAATTCCGATTATTTAAAACCGTCAGCAACAGAAAACCCAAGGTCTCTGCTTTGCCAGCAGAGAACCGAGGGGCTGTTGATTTTTAGTGGTTAAATTTTGTTCTCGCTATAAGCGTTTTAGGCGCGGCGAGGTGTGTGCCGCCTAGTTATTTTAAGCAAATACACCTCAACAAAGCATAAAACGCTTAGAGCAGAACCCTTCGGGCAGCGTTTGTGGGGTATTTCTGCTGCGTTATCGGCTTCTCATGTAGGCTAGCTACACATCAAAGCCTCTGCCTTGCATAACCCCCCCACAAACTGCTGCAAAAATCACCACCAAAGGTCAACAGCCCCTTGAGCTTCATCACATCGGGTTACTTGGGTTTAATGTTCGCCACTACCAAGTTCCAGCAGGGTGGCATTGCCCCCTACCGCAGTGACGTTTATGGTTCTCGTCCGCTCGGTAATAAAGCGGAGTAGATAGGTTGGCGAAGCGACAAGAGGTAATTGGGTTGCGTTGTCTTCAGCGACAAACTGCACCAACACACCATCTCGAGCTGCCAGTTTTCGGTTCATAGCAATCAAGGTTGCTGAATTCGCCACCGCGGCCACACCACAAATCGGTGCAGAGACAATGACATCTTCCGTTGTTTCGCCATCAAGCAGTGAAACAAGTCGGTTTGGTACACTGGCTTTCACCAAATCGCCAATCAGCGCCTCAGCTTCATGTTTCAACGATGCTGGTACTGACAACAGCGCGCAATTACCTGCAACCAACGCGGCCGTCAATTGGCCTGCCAACGCAACGACAGACAAAGACTCATCGCCTGTCACCAGAAACAGTCCACGGCCCGCTGTATAGAGCTCGTTGGTTTCACCCGTTGGACCAGGCATATCATGGACAGGTGCAATCAGAGCTTCTGCCTGATTAAGGTGGAAGCGAATGAGGTCTGCTGCAGGCTTAAAATCACCGCCACGTTGCCCTACATTGTCCGCCCAGTTGCTGAGCAGCAACACACGCTCCAGTACACCCAGATTATTCCACTCTTCCCAAACAGCTTGGCTCTGCGCCGCCAGCGTCGATACTTCATTCATTGCTTGCGTTCCTATTACCTTGCTCATGCCACAACCTCCTCTTTCGTGAAGCGATAGAGATAGTGAGGTCCACCTGCTTTTGGCCCAGTTCCTGACAAGCCTTGTCCACCAAATGGCTGCACGCCGACCACCGCACCAACCTGATCGCGGTTGATGTAGCAGTTACCGACTTTGGCGCGGGATTCAATGTAGCGGTAAGTGCTTTCGTTGCGGCTATGAACACCTAACGTCAAGCCAAAGCCTGCGTTGTTGATGTCATCAATCACGCTGTCGAGTTCGTCAGCGTGGTATCGCACCACGTGTAAGATTGGGCCAAAGTGCTCTTCTGAAAGCATTGAGATACTGTCGATTTCAAACGCCACAGGTGCAATATAAGTGCCTACGCGGGTTTCGCTTTTCATTGGGGCTTTGGCAATGAATTGGCTGGTTTTGAACAATTCGTTGATGTGGTTCTGCAACTTCGCCTGAGCCGTTTCATCGATCACAGGGCCAACATCGGTCGAGTGAAGGTAAGGTAAGCCAATACGCATTTCCGCCATGGCACCTTTGATAAGATCAATCACACGATCTGCCACATCCTGCTGCACATAAAGCACGCGAAGGGCTGAACAGCGCTGGCCTGCAGAAGCAAAAGCAGAGCGAAGTACATCGCGTACCACTTGCTCAGGCAGTGCAGTACTGTCGACCAACATAGCGTTCTGACCGCCCGTTTCTGCAATAAACGGCACCGGCAAGGCGTCGCGGGAAGCAAGCGTCTGGTTAATGCGCTGCGCTGTCGGGGTCGAACCGGTGAAGGCAACACCTGCGATGCTGTCATCCCCCGTCAATACACTGCCGATTTCTGCGCCACTACCCGGCAACAGATGGATCACACCGGCAGGAATACCTGTTTCCAAGAGCAGCTCAATGGTACGGAACGCAATCAGTGATGTTTGCTCAGCCGGTTTGGCGACAACGGTATTGCCCGTTACCAAGGCAGCTGAAATTTGACCAATAAAGATCGCGAGTGGGAAATTCCAAGGGCTGATACAGGTAAACACCCCACGGCCTTCACGTCGCAAAGTGACCGACTGGCCATCGAAACGGGTGAAAGATTGCAAGTCGCCTTCAATCATCTCCGCCTGAACCGGGTAGTAACGGAGGAAGTCTACAGCTTCACGCACTTCGTCAATGCTGTCGTGAATAGTTTTGCCCGCTTCACGGTGACAAAGTGCCACCAGCTCGCCCAAATTCTCTTCAAGCAAGTCAGCCAGCTTAAGTAAGTACTCACCTCTTTCTTTGGCAGAAAGTGCTCGCCAACTATCGACATTGGCTGCGGCGACATTCAGCGCTTCTTTGGCTTGCTCTGGCGTCGACCAGTTGATGCTACCCACTTTCAGGCGGTGATCGTAAGGAGCAACCACTGTGTGAGCATCACCTGTCAGGCGTTCACCATTGATGATAGGTCCCGCACTCCAGGTTGCATCCATAAAGGCCTGAACCTTGGCATCATAGGCTTCCCATTCGCTTTCAATGTCGATCGCAACACCTTTGGAGTTCTGGCGTGATTCGCCAAAAATCTCAGAAGGCTGAGGAATTCGCGCATTGTGCAGCGTTGGACGTGACGCCAATGTATCAACCGGATGTTGAGTCAAATCAGACACCGGACATGCAGCGTCGACCAAACGGTGAACGAACGAGCTGTTGGCACCATTTTCAAGCAGACGGCGAACCAGATACGGCAGCAGATCTTTATGGCTGCCCACTGGCGCGTAAATACGTACAGACTGACCAAACATTTCTTTAGCATGGAAGTAAAGTGCATCCCCCATGCCATGCAAACGCTGAAACTCATAGTTATCATGCTGAGCCATGGCTTTCACTGCCGCTACGGTTTGCGCATTGTGGCTGGCAAACTGCGGATAGATAAACCCATTCACATGCTCAGAAAGCAGGAAGCGTGCGCAGGCAAGATAGGCCACGTCGGTGCCTTCTTTTCGGGTATAAACCGGGTAGCCAGGTAAGCCCGCTTGCTGTGCCAACTTAATTTCGCTGTCCCAGTAGGCGCCTTTCACCAGTCGCATCGGGATCACGGTGCTGTGCTCTTTCGCCAACGCCGCCAGCCAGGTAATCACGGGCAGGGCACGTTTAGAGTAAGCCTGAACCACCAGACCAAACTGACCCCAGCCTTTGATATCTTCGTGAGTGAAGAGTTTTTCAAAAAGCTTCAGTGACAGTTCTAGGCGATCCGCTTCTTCTGCATCAATGGTGATCGCCACACCCAACTCCCTGGCGCGCTTCAGGAGGCGAAGCACAGTCTCAGCCATTTCGCCCATGACGCGGTCTTCGTTCGCCACTTCATATCGCGGATGCAAAGCAGACAGTTTGATGGAAACAGAAGGTGATGGCCCGTTACCTACAGACAGTTGCTGGGAAACAGTTTCAATCGCCACCATGTAATCATTGAAGTACTTTTGTGCGTCTTGGGTAGTAAGCGCAGCCTCACCCAACATATCAAACGAATAAGTGAAGCCTTTCTGGCGCAGTGGTTTACCGTTTTCCAGCGCTTCGTTGATTGAACGACCGAGGACAAATTGGTGACCCATGACTTTCATGGCTTGATGCATCGCCTGACGAATCACAGGCTCAGACATCTTGTTAACCAAACGATTGAGTACCTTTCCTGCACCGCCTTCTTTGCGCTCATCGATGGTGACAACTTTACCGGTGAGCATTAGTCCCCAGGTCGAAGCATTCACAAACAAAGATTCGGAATTTTTTAGGTGAGCTTTCCAGTCTGCCACGCCCAGCTTGTCACGGATCAAGGCATCAGCGGTTTTCGCATCCGGCACACGCATCAATGCTTCTGCCAGACACATCAGCAAAATGCCTTCACGGGTATCCAGACTGTATTCGAGAAGAAGTGCATCAATCATCTGCACGGCCGTTTTATCCGCACGCACACGCTCAATCAGATCAGCCGCTTGGGTTTCCGTCTGTTTTCGCTCTTCATTAGAAGGTGTTGCAAGTGGGAGCAGTGATGCGAGCAACTCACTTTCATCGACACAATAGTGCGAAGAAATATGAGGCCATAGCGCGGAAGCGGGTTGCTCAAGGTAACTTGGCACCAGCACATCGGTCGCTTTTAACATAAGCAGATTCCTCTCTCCATCAACCACGAGGCAGTGGTATATGTTACTAATATGTTAGATTAAAGACCGATTCTAGGTATGAGGTGCCGATGAGTCTTTCAAAATTCTGCGGCATTATTGCAAAAAACTCCGATGATTAACAAACAGAGAACCACGGCCAATGCGTGCCGATAACAACTTTTTGCATATGTTGATGATTTAGATCAGGGTTACTGCTCAGTGCTGCTGGCGAAAACGGGAAGGAGATACGCCAAACACACGGGTAAACGCAGAGGTGAAACCGCTTTGGGAGGCAAAACCACAGCTGTCTGAAATCTGTGCCAAGTTCAACTCGCTGGTGCTAAGCAGTTCCTGCGCGAGTTCAAAACGTTTCTTCAGCACATATTGATGCGGGGTTACGCCCACTTGGGATTTGAATAACTGATGGAACTGGCTTTCTGCCAGAAAAACAGAACCTGCCAGCTGAGCCACGCTGATCTTGCGACTGATATGTTGGCGAATGTAGAGATCGATGATATCCATGTTCAGACGGTGACCATGACGTCGCGGCGCGATTTGCTCACGGAAATGACGCTCCATGACGCACAGTAAGGTATCGGCACAGGCGCGTCCCAACATGACATCATGTGGGTTGGCGATCATTTCAGACGTCAACGCTTTCACCAACGTCTGCGCCTGACTGTCCAGTTGAAAATAGGCATCACGGTCGAACAGGCGCTCTATTTTGTCTTTCATGCTGAGTTCGCCGTGCAAGACAGACTCAGGTAAGTTGATCACCAAAATTTCGTTTTGCCCGACGCCAGAAAAAGCATGGAGCTCGGACTCGGAAACGAGGCACCCCTGACCCGGCCCGACAAGACTGCCGCGCCCGGAAAGTTCAAACTCAGTTTGGCCTTGCAAACCAATCACCACCTGACGGTATTCGTGCGCATGCAACGACGGGTGATTAGGTAAAGCAATAACCTGAGAGTGCTTCAGTTCGGATGCCATAGTTAACGATTGTAGTAGGGAAACTTCAGCTATTCTGCCACGCTCTAGCGGAAATCGAGAAGAAAAATCGCCTCGGAAAGATGATCAAGAGAGGGCCAAACTACGGAGGTTGTCATTTCAATACCAAAATTGTGCAGGATCTCAACAAACAGACCATTGCGATCACAGGTGAAATTTGCTTCCGACGATAAGTAAGGCCCAAGATAATCTATAACTCATTGTAAAATATCATTTAAATTCACTAACCAATCAGAAGCATGATGTAACGAATCACTTGATCATGCTTTCGGTAATTTGAAGGCATGATCTTTCCGTGATCATCGTTCCGGTGAAAAGGATCTTCCTTGTTTCATCGCAAAGGTTAACTAAGCCGCGTTATCCGGTTTAATTTATCCTTCACTCAGTATTGATATATCAAACGTCAAAAATATGACGATAAATAATCAAAATGCGTCAATTAAATGATATTTTTTAGCTATGATTGTTTTTACCAGACATTATTTCCTAAAACACAGAAAGCGGCTAAAATTTATTGAGTTATCACTCAAAAGATAAGCATTGAATAATAACGATAAGCGTCAAATAATTAGTAACATTAACAGGCTAATTGGCATTTACGTGTTAATCTAGCTAATTGGGACAAAGCTAATAAATACCGGGTTTTGCCGAGATACAGTAATGAGCAGGATGTCTTGGCGTAGTAAAGGTGTTTATGATTTCTGAGAATAAGCAAGGGACATATGAAAAGTAATCGCATCGCCGCGTTAGTATTCGCGTTATCGCCGATACTTCTTAGTAGTCAATCGCTTGCCAATGGGGCCAATGCGGCAACTGACGATCCTGTCGTTGCGCTGGAACAGAAGCTAGCCGATAAACGAAGTGAAATTAGCGTTCACGCTGAAAACCTCCAAACGCAACGAGATAAACTGGATGCTTTATTAAGCGAGCGTGAAACGCTGGCCACCAAAGCTATCGAGTTAGAGAAGAAACGAAATCTCGCCCAAGAACGTCTTGATGAGCAATTCCGTCGACTCCTCGAAAACCCAGATACCGATCTCACCCAATATAAAGATGATTACCAAGCTGCGTGGAGCGCAGTAAAAGATAATCAGTCTTCCACTCTAACCAATGATCAGGCCATTGCCGAACAGCAGCGTATTGTTGAAGGCGAAAACCGTCAGAAACAATTGCTGGTTAGCGCGTTGGAAAATCTGCAGGAATCCAAAAAAGAAGCCCGTGTTAAGCGTCTTCGTCAGGAACTGACCTTCGCAGATACTATCGAAGTGGTTCACACCATTACCTGTAGTGATTCGATGACGCTGGCTGCATGTTCAAATCAGGGCAAAACCCTGACCATGCAAAAAGCCGTTAATACCTTCCAGGCTCAGGTGCTGGATAATGTGACGGAATCGACCACTGCAAAACTCAACGCCAACCGCGTGTCATTCAATATCCATGTGATGAACAATAACGTGGTCGACAGCGGCTTTAGCGGCAACAATCGTTACATTACCCGTATGCAAGCGGAAATGCGCAGCCAGCCTGACGAAAACGCAGCATGTAAATTGCTGGATTTCGCTGAGCGCTACTGTGTGGAGAACTCTTTTACTTCCGCCAAAGCAGCACCGAAGCAACAAGCAAAACGCTGGGTTAATGTAAAAATCCGTTCAAACCGTTATGAAGACAATGTCACCATCAACGGTGTGACTTACGGCTCAACGCCAGTAGAGATCATGCTGCCAGCAGGCCAACACCAGTTGACCGTTGAGAAGCCAGGTTTCGAACCGTACAGCCGCCAGATGTTCATGAACAAGGATTCTACGGTTTGGGCAAACCTTCGCGAACAGGAGAACCGTCCACAGCCGGGAAAGCGTTTCGCTGACAAACTCTCGAATAATCGTCAGGCACCTAAAATGGTGGTGATTGGTGCAGGCCAATACCGCGTTGGCTTTGAAGCCAAACAACCGGTGGTTGTCGACCAACCCTTCTCTATTGCAGCGACGCCCGTCACTGTGAAACAGTTTGGAGAGTTTGTCGCCGCAACAGGCTATGTGACGGACGCCGAAGAAGGCCAGGGATGTACTTCTCTGATCAACGGCGAACCAAAACAGCTGCTGAATCACAACTGGCGCAAACCTGGTTTTGACCAAGCTGAGAACTCACCTGTTGTCTGTATCACTAAAGATGATGCACAAGCCTATTCTAAATGGTTGAGTACGCAAACCGGGTTCAGCTATGCCCTCCCAACCGAAGTTCAGTGGGAAGTGGCAGCGCGTGCCGGCAGCGACTCTGACTTTTGGTGGGGCAACGATATTGGTGTTGGTAACGCCAACACTGGCTGGAGCGGCACCGTTTGGTCAAACAGAAGCACTTCGCCTGTCGCAAGCTTCCCTGCTAACCCATTCGGTGTGTATGACACTGCAGGTAATGTGTGGGAGTGGGCAGAAAGTCAGACACCTGTCGCCCGTGGCGGTGCTTGGAGTTTCTCACCAAGCAGCGCGCGTGTTGCAGAGCGTCTAGAGCTGAAATCAGATATTAGCGCCAACTACCTTGGCTTTAGGGTCGTGAGAAACATCTAGTTTCCAACGTCTCTTTATGTCCCTAAAAGCCCGCGATTGCGGGCTTTTTCATGCTTCACAATTATTGGCAGTCCCGCCTGAACATCCCAAAAAATATCAACAGAAAAACGAGATCAAGGTCGCTAATAACAAATAACATTGTCAGTTATTCACTTAATTAGTACATTCCCCCCCTGTCCGAATTTCTGGCTCCTCAGTATAGTGAGAGTCAAACAGGCGCATATTGCAGTATGCGCCTGTTTTATCACTGAAATTTACCTCGGTGACCCATCAGACAGTGTGTGATTACCCTTGAGCACAGTGTCAGGTGGCCTCTTCTACACGTCGTACAGGAAACTACTCTAGTGAGTGAGATCTTGTCTTTACCGGCTCCTACGAGCCGGTTTTTTTATCTAGAGACTTCGGATATTCCTGATCATTACTTCGAAGTAACCATATGATTAATATGCTTTTAATGTCATAAGTAATCACTTACAATACGATGTAACTTAAATCTATCGCCACCCAACGATGAACGACATATCCCTGCCACCTTCCATGCTGATATCCCTGTTTGAGCAACTCCCAGGCTGTTGGGGCTGTAAAGACACCCAGTCACGTTTTGTTCACGTCAATCTTGCCTATGCCAAGTTAGTCGGTGCTGACTCACCCGAGGCCCTAAGAGGGAGAGGCGATGAAGAACTTCCTCATGCGATTGCCGACTGCGCCGCTCTGTTCAAGCAACAAGATCGGCAGGTGATTGAAAGTGGTCGTTATATGCGGGTGCTCAACATCCACCCTTATCCCAATGGTCAATGGCAAGCTCATGTGTTTACCAAAGTGCCTTGGTATGGTGATGATGGGGAAGTATTGGGAACAATTTTTCACGGACAGGCACTGAACGACAATCCGATACTGGAAGTTGGTCAGTGGATTTGCAAAGCTGCAGGCATTGAACCAGTTGAGCCCCAGCCCGCTGCAAACACACAAGGAAGTGCATCACTTTCCGCTCGCGAATCAGAAGTGCTCTTCTTCCACCAGTTCGGTAAAAAGCCACAATTTATTGCGCAGTCTCTAGGTGTGTCGGTCAAAACCATTGAGAACCATTTCGCTAACCTGCGCGTCAAACTGGGTGCAGCAAGTAAAACCGAGTTGGTTGATAAAGCGCTGGAAAATGGCGTGGGGTGCAAAATCCCAGACTCACTGTTGAAGCAGCAACTGACTCTGGTGCTTTCAGAATAGCTTTTAGCGATATATACCCGATGTTAGGCATAAGAAAGCAGCGCAAAAGCGCTGCTTTCTTATTGGCTTAGAGCAGCGGAATTATGGCGCCAAGCGCTCAATATCCCACTGACCATCCTGTTCTTTCTGGAAGACAAAACGATCGTGCAGGCGATGTTCACCACCTTGCCAGAATTCGAAAGACTCTGGCTTCACGCGGAATCCGCCCCAAAAGGTTGGCACTGGCACTTCGCCCTTGTCGAACTGTTGCTTCAGCTCCATGTATTTGCTTTCCAATGCTGAACGCGCGGTAATACGCTCGCTCTGACGGCTCGCCCAAGCGGCCAATTGGCTCTCTTTAGGACGGGATAGAAAATACTTCATTACTTCAAGCTTGCTGAGTTTTTCTGCGGTCCCTGTGATATGTACCTGACGCTCAAGTGGATGCCATGGGAAATGGAGGCTGATACGTGAGTTATCTGCTAATTGTTTAGCTTTACGACTGCCGAGGTTGGTGTAAAACACAAACCCGTCGTTGTCGACATGCTTCAACAACACAATGCGTTGAAATGGCTGCCCATTTTCGTCAACGGTGGCAACAGTCATCGCCGTTGGGTCTGGCAGCTTGGCCTCAATGGCTTGTTTGAGCCAATGCTCAAAGAATTGAACCGGGTTTTCAGGCAGGTCTTTGCGTCTCAAACCGCCTTGGTTATATTCTCTGCGAATATCGTACAAATCCATTGTGGTGCTCCGAATACGTTTTTACGTCATTGTGATGGGGCATGCGTCTTTTCTCAAGCGAATTTCCGCACTCTACAGGCGGTTGGCGCTCATCACATCAACCAGTTATGGAACCTATTTAACAGGGAAGCTATGCGCCGTCGTCTTTTTATCTCACTGATCACAGCTATTGGCGTATTACTGACTGTATTGGTCGGTGTTTTCACCTACTCCTCAGTCGAAAAGCGCTTCACCACAGAAATTGAGTATGACGTCAATCAGCTTCAAGAAAAACTCTCTGCAGAGCTGTCCCGTTACAGTGAAATCCCTGTTGTTCTTTCTGCTGATCCAAGATTGAAACGTCTTCTACGTGTGCCGAAGAGTGAAAGATTACTGAATGATACCAATCTTTTGCTGGGTAACTGGAATACGCGCCTTAAAAGTGACGTGCTCTATCTGATGGACAAAAACGGCCTCACGCTGGCAGCCAGTAATGCCGGAGACGCACAAAGCTTTGTGGGACACAATTACAACTACCGTCCTTATTTTCAGCAAGCAATAGAAGGCAAGAAAGGGCGTTACTATGCATTGGGGGTGGTGTCTGACAAGCGCGGCTATTACTTTTCTTATCCCGTTTGGGATGGCGAAGAAATCACGGGTGTGCTGACCCTAAAAGTCGACCTTTCTATCATCGACAGCATCTGGGATCAGCAGAAATTTGACTATTTGATTGCCGATCCACTCGGAGTGGTTTTCTACAGCTCGCGCGACGAGTGGCTATATCAGTCCCTTTCCATTCTGTCTGACAAACAAAAAGAAACGATTCGTGACTCCCGACGTTATGGGGACTCGTCTTTAAGTCATCTCACAAGGTTCAAAGCACTGGAAGATATTGAAGCGCAGGACGCTCTCCATCTTGGCTTGCCCAATAGAGATCGCGAACGTGTGCTCGTCTCCAATACCGACCTTGGCACTGCTGGTTGGCGGATATACGGTTTTATTCCCACCAGCAATGCCTGGCCAGTGGTTACCCAGTCTGTCCTGATTTTCGCTACCTTCTACGGCCTGCTGGTTTTGGTGCTTACCGCTTGGCTCCAAACCGTCAAAACCCAGCGAAAACTTGCAAGGCTCAACGATGAACTGGAGCAAAAAGTGGCCTCAAGAACCGCGAGCCTTGAGGAAACCAACACCAAGCTGCGTCAGAGCATTCAACAATATGAAGACACACAAAAAGCCCTGCGCCAGACGGAAAATGAACTGATTCAGGCGGCAAAGCTGGCCATGCTGGGCGAGCTCTCTGCCAGCATTAATCACGAGATCAACCAACCTCTGGCCGCCATGCGCACTTATACCGAAAACAGCATCAAGCTAATGGAAAAGGAACGCTATGAGTCAGTCAATGGCAACCTTAACCAGCTCAATGAGCTGATTGGCTTGGTCGCAGACATTGTCGCGCGTTTTAAAATCTTCGCCCGTAAACAAAACCTCGAAGGCAAAGCACGCTCTTCAGTTGATGATGCAATTTCAGCATCACTGAAGTTATCAGCGGCAAGCTTTATCAAAAAAGGTATCCAGATCGCTTGCCACATCCCAGAGAAGGGACTGGTAGTGAATGCGGACACCGTCCAGCTTGAGCAAGTGATTTTGAACCTTCTGAACAATGCGTCACAGGCAGTGGCCAATACCCCTTCACCAGAAATTGGTATCAAGGTAGAAACCTTTCTTGATCGCGTATCCATCCATGTGTGGGACAATGGACCCGGCATTGATAACGACACCAAGAAGCATATTTTTTCACCCTTCTACACCACCAAAAAAGAGGGGCTCGGATTAGGGCTGACCATTTGCCGACGGATAGTTGAAGAGTTTGGCGGCAGCCTTCAAATCAGCGACCATCCAACCGGTGGCGCTGAGTTCACCATCACCCTTCAACGTCTTTACGATGGAGATACCCCGCAGTGACACCGGAAATATGGATCATTGATGATGAGCGCACTATCCGTGATGCGCTGAGCCAGACCCTGGAAATTGAAGGGTTTCACTCCCGCGCTTTTGCCGCCGCCAAAGAGGCACTTGAACAGCTAACTCCAGCGTTTGAAGGCGTGATTATCTCAGACATCAACATGCCGCAAATGGATGGCATGACGTTCTTAACCAAAGCCTTGGAAATCGACCGAGAGCTTTCAATTGTCATGCTGACCGGACACGGGGATATTTCTACTGCCGTTTCAGCCATGCGTCAGGGAGCTTACGATTTTCTCGAAAAACCATTCTCAACCGATCACCTGCTTGATGTCCTCAAACGAGGGGTTGATAAACGTCAGCTGGTGATGGAAAACCGCGAGCTGAAAAGGCAACTGGAAACGCAAAGTGCACCAGGACCAAGGATTTTGGGGAACGCGGATTCGGTCAAACAGCTCAGGAGAACGATCTTCCATTTGAAAGATCAAGACAGCGATGTACTGCTTCAAGGGGAAAGAGGAACAGGGAAAGAGCTGGCTGCACGCTTTATCCACGATCAGGGGACCAGACAGGACGAACCCTTTGTTGCACTGAAATGTCGCCAGGTCCCCGAAGCCTTGGTTGCGATGGAGCTGTTTGGATCCGAACAACAAGCGTATGCCACCCTGCCAAGTTATAAACACAGTAAGGTGGCAACGGCGGGTAAAGGCACCCTTTTTCTCGATGGTATTGAAGCGCTGCCTGCCAACGTACAGGAAAAACTCGCTGACCTGACAGAATCATCAGGCCGCCCGCGTATTATTGCGTCAACCCGCGTCGATTTGACTGCCAGCATTGCCCAAGGGCGATTCAATCAACGTCTGTTCCAGAACCTGTCTGAAACCACATTGGCATTTCCACCGCTGAGGGAGCGCAGCGAAGATGTGATCACCCTTTGCCAGAACTTCGTGCGCACCACCGCATCTCGCTTTGGTGTTGCCCCACCTACTTTAGACGCTGAGCACAAAGAAAAACTGCTACAACACTCATGGAAAGGCAATGTGCGGGAGCTTCAAGCGTACTCAGAACGCTGGGTGCTGATGGGAGAGCAATGCCTGACGAATGAAAGCGGGACAGAGCATGAAAAAGAACGCGACACACTGGCAGATCGCATTTTGAAAGTGGAGCGAGCTATTTTGTTCGATGCCCTAAACAGACATAACGGCATGCTCAAAGAGGTGCAAAATGAGTTGGGGCTGGCCAGAAAGACCCTCTACGAAAAGCTTAAAAAGCATCACCTCGACAAGCAGAGCTTTAAAGGATAATCCTCCAACCACCTCCTCGGTAGCTGGGCCTTGTTTTTGGCAGACCTTTAATATGAACCTAAACACTTAACCCTTCAAAAAGTCAGGAAAAATACGCAGCAAAACGAGCGGAAAATCCTACGTTTTTTTCACTTTTTAAAAGAAATTTTTTCCACACCACCAACACCCCTTCTTCGCGCTAAAGCCGCATGAGGCCTAAGTTACGGAATACTCGCCAGTTTCTCGCCAGTGAGAAACTGGCTCTTGCTCATTCTCGTTACACTGCTCCCGATTAGTGAGAATCTCATAGATAAACTACTCTTTTATTAGGGCATGTTGGCATTTCTGGCCTGCAACTCTTTTTGTCTTTCTTGGATATTTTAGTCGGCATAACAATGACAAAATCAAATAAACCGGGATCTAAGCTGCCAGCCAGCGAGCACCTTGACTATATTGACGACAAAACCGCAGCTCTTTTGCTTTCAACCCCTAAAAGTGCGCGAGTCTTGCTATGGGTCATCGCTCTTTTTATTACGATCAGCGCTATCTGGGCGGCATTTGCCGAACTCGACAAAGTCACTGTGGGTCAAGGGAAAGTGATTCCGTCGTCTCAACTTCAGGTGGTACAAAACCTTGAAGGGGGGCTGGTTAAAGAACTGCTGGTCCGTGAGGGAGACATCGTCGAAGAAGGACAGCAATTGCTGTTGATTGATGACACCATGTTCCGTTCTGACTTCCGCGAGCGAATTCAGGAGCTCACCAGTTTGCGGGGCGATTCTGTCACGCTGAAAACGTTGGTGGACTCAGTAGTGGTCGATCCAGACGTCGAGGTTGAAGACTGGCAAAAGTCAGTCTCTATCAATCGCGTAGAGCTTGAATTTGATCCAACGTTCGTTGAGGAGCACCGTGCAGTGGTTTCCCGTCAACGAGCCGAGTACCGTGAAAAGCTCAACAACCTTCAAAACCAGTTGTCCGTCACGTCGCAGCAAATTCGCCAGAAACAACAAGAGCTCATTGAAACCCGGGCGCGGGTGCAAAACCTTCGACAAAGCTACAATTTTGCCCGCGAAGAATACAACATCACCAAACCATTAGCTGATGAAGGCGTGGTGCCACAAATCGATTTGCTGAAACTACAGCGACAGGTGAACGACACCAAGCGCGAACTGTCTTCAGCAGAATTGTCACTCCCCTCTATTACTTCTGCACTGCAAGAGGCCGTGTTTAAGCACGTTGATGTCGCGCTGAAATTCCGTGGTGAACAGCAGGAGCGCCTCAATGATGTAGAAGACAAACTTCTTGCCATGACGGAGACCCGCGTCACCCTTGCTGACCGTGTACAACGAACTGTGGTTGTCAGTCCGGTCGATGGCACCATCAAGAAATTGCACGTCAACACGGTTGGTGGCGTCATCCAACCAGGAATGGATTTGGTTGAAATCGTACCGAGTGAAGACAACCTGCTGATCGAAGCCAAAATCGCCCCACAGGACATTGCTTTCCTCCGCCCAGGGCTTGAAGCCATCGTGAAATTCAGCGCCTACGATTTTACCGTCTACGGCGGTCTGACAGGCATTTTGGAAACTATCAGTGCAGACACAATTCAGGACGAAGAGGGAAATAGCTTCTATCTTGTAAAAATACGCACTGAATCCAATAACTTGGGTGCAGGTGAAGAGCTACCGATTATTCCTGGAATGACAGCTTCTGCTGACATCATCACGGGTAAACGCAGCGTGTTGGACTATCTGTTAAAACCCATACTGCAAGCGCAGAAATCCGCGCTGAGAGAATAAAGATTTAAAAAACCAGCCCATAAAAAGAGGCTGTGACATAACAATAATTTGCGCTAAATGCTGCCTTTATAGGGGGATGTGTTTTGAACTGGAAAAAGCTTTTGATCGCTTCTGCCATCAGCTCACTGTGTGCGCCTGCGTGGTCCATGTCTGTGGAACAAGCCGTCGCGACCACTATCGCCACCGATCCAGAGCTGAAAAGTGCATTTAATGACTTCATGAGTAACAGGGAAGGCATTGATGCGGCCACGGGTGACTACCTGCCAGACATCAACCTCAATGCAGGCGTAGGTTATGAGCGTATTGATAACTCATCCACCCAAGCCAGTGGTGACATGGACTTCAACCGTCGCGACGCCAGTATCAGCCTGACCCAACTCATCTGGGATGGACAGACCGGAGATAACATCGACCGCACTGAGTTTGAGGCGGAAGCGCAGCGCTATCAATTGCTCTCCGATGCGCAGGATAAGTCGCTGGCAGTGACGGAAGCCTATGTGGCTGTGCTGCTTGCCAAACAGCTTCTCTCATTGTCTGAAGCCAATGTCGAAGTCCATGAAAAGATGCTGGCAGACATTCAGCGGCGCGCAGAATCGGGCATTGGTTCCACTGCTGACCTGTCACAGGTTCAGGCACGTGTTGCACGTTCTATCACTAATATGCTGGCTGCCAGAAGTAATATGGATGACGCGCAAACCGAATTCCTGAGAATTGTCGGCGTCGACATCAAAGACCCTGTCGACCCAGAGGTAGATGCTCTCTATCTACCCCAGTCACAAGCAGAAGCGTTAGAAGTGGCTTTTGCCAACAATCCGGTAGTCAAACTGGCGACCTATGACATCGATGCGGCACGTGCCCAGTATCGACAAAACAAAGGCAACATGTACCCATCGTTTACTTTCGAGGCCAGCCAGAGCTGGAGTGAAGAAGCAGGTGGTGTCGAAGACGAAGTGAACGAGCTCAGCGCCATGCTGCGGGTTCGATTCAACCTATATAACGGTGGCACCGATGCCGCCAACATGCGTCGCAGCGCGTATCAATTGAACAAGTCGAAGGACATTTTCGACAACGCCTCGCGACTTTTGGGAGAGGGTACACGCTTGGCCTGGAGCGCGTACCAGCTAACCGAGCAACAAAAGAAATATCTTGCACAACACGTAGATGCGGCGTCTGAAACCGTTATCGCCTACGAAAAGCAATTCAAAATTGGCCGCAGAACCTTACTGGACCTGCTCAATACTGAAAATGAACTGTTTGAGGCAAGGCGATCATATCTCGATGCGCACTACGCGAACATTACGGCCAAATACCGTGTACTCAACAGTATGGGCACCCTGCTGGATGCGCTGCGTGTCGATGTACCGGAGGAATGGCTTGAACCTGTGATAGACAAAGAAGGTTAATCCATGAAACACGTATTGCTATTCAGCAGCATTCTCCTTGCCATTGGCGGCTGCTCACTTTCCGCTGACCAACCTCCTCTTGCTGAACAACGCGCCGATTTATTGGACGATGATAGTGACGGTGTGATCAACGCGCGCGATTTATGTGACAACACGCCAGACGTGGCAATCATCGATAACGATGGGTGCCCGAACTACCTTTTGCTTGAAAGTGACAACTCATTAAGAATTCAGTTTGCAAACGACTCTGCAATTGTAGAACCCGCTTACCGTGAAGCACTGGACAAAATGGCTGGATTCCTTAAGCTTTATCCCGAAACCTTTCTAGAACTTCAAGGACATACAAGTTCTCCAGGGTCTGACGACTACAACAGGGGCTTGTCTGTCCAACGTGCCAAAGCAGTTCAAGCACAGCTCATAGAAAGAGGCGTTCCAGTCGATCGTCTCACCATTGTAGGCCTGGGTGAAGGCGATCTCATGCTGGCCGACAGCACAGAAACCACACAGCTTGTGAATCGACGTGTTGTAGGTCGCGTGAAAGGATTTAAAGGGGAAATAAAGGAAGCATGGACCATCTTTACCCAGCGGGGACAATAGTGGCTGAGGTTGCCTGATGCGAAAACGGGCGACCTTACTCCTCATGTTCCTGTTGCCATCTATCGTAACATTCGCACTGAGTGATACTGACAGTCAGTGGATCAACAAAGTAGCGTCATTTTACGGCGAAAGAGCGGGAAAACGAGTCGCGGCATGGCGTGATGTTGTCGCGCAGTCTGCCGATCTTTCAGAAACGCAAAAGCTTGAAGCAGTGAATAACTTCTTCAACCAGCTCTATTTTGTGAATGATATCGATTTGTGGGGAAAGAAGGACTATTGGGCGACACCATTGGAGTTTCTTGGCAGCGCGGCAGGGGACTGTGAAGATTTCAGTATCGCGAAATACTTCACGCTCAGAGAGCTCGGCATTGACGATAAAAAGCTTCGTCTTGTTTACGTTAAAGCCATCAAACTCAATCAATTCCATATGGTTGTTGCCTATTACCCAACTGCTTCCTCCGAGCCTGTCCTACTGGATAATATCGACCCAGAAATTAAAAAGGCCTCAAAACGACGAGACCTACTTCCTGTATACAGCTTCAACGGTAGCAGGCTATGGCTCATGAAAGAACGTGGTAAAGGTGAGCTTGCAGGCAAATCATCGCGACTGGGATTGTGGAACGATCTCCGGGCGCGCATGGGGTCTGTAAAGCTGAACAGACCGATCAAAAACTATGATGGGTAAATGTCTATGACTTTATACCGGCAATTGTTTACATGGATGTTGGCGATATTCTTCCTGCTGATTCTGGCAGTGACAGGTATTGAGCTAAACACCACTCGTAATTTTCTGCTGACTCAGCAATCGGCTGAGGTAAATAACACCATTAACTCGATGGGCCTCGCCCTCGCGCCTTATCTTGAAGACGACGATAAAGTCGCTGTGGAATCGGTGATCAATGCACTGTTCGATGGCGGTTTTTATCAGGAAGTCCGTCTGAAAATGCTCTCCGATGGCAGCGAAATTATCCGCGAATATCCGATACATGTAGAAGGCGTGCCAGACTGGTATACCAACCTGGAACTCTTCCCTGTTATTACGGAAGAACGCACCTTTACCAGCGGCTGGTTACAGCTTGCAGAAGTCACCGTGGTTTCACACCCGGGTTACGCTTACAAGGAAATGTGGCGTTCCACCATTCAACTGGGTGTATGGATAGGTATTTTGTTTGTTATTGCGATGCTTATTATCGCCATACAGCTCAGCCGTTCACTGCGACCACTTGATACCATCACCAAACGTGCAAAAGAAATTGCCCGTAATAAGTTTGGCGAACCGATACCATTGCCACCGACTCGCGAGCTGAAAACCGTGGTTCGCGCCATAAACCAAATGAGCAGCCAGCTCGAAGCGTATTTTGAGCAACAAGCCAAAGAAGCCGACCGCCTGCGTGAGCACGCTTACCGTGATACTGTTTCTGGTTTGGGTAACCGTAGCTTCTTCGTTGGCCAGCTTAAATCTTGGCTGGCAGAATCAGCCGTCGGTGGTCTGGTGATGGTGAAAGTTGACCTGATCACAGATACCTACCGCAATCAGGGTTTTGCCCAAGGTGACACCATTGTTGGTCAGTTTGCCAAGAAGCTGAACACCACCCTGACCGATGCTGACTGCACTGCGTCGCGTATCTCGAAAGACGAATTTGTGATTCTGGCACCGAACAGCACAGGTGAAGATCTGCAAATTATCGGTGAAAGTATCATGGCTATCGTGAACGATATGCAGCATGACCCAATGGGGATTACTCCACCGAAAGTGGCTATCGGCCTCGCGGTTAACAGCTCAGATAACCGCGATGCGAGTGTTTTGCTGGCGCAGGCAGATAACGCCCTGACTCAAGCACGCAATACGCCGAATCACCCAATCTCTATGATTGACCAAACGGCGAATGATGCTTCGATGGGTAAACAGCAGTGGAAATCACTTATCCTTGATGCCATGGCGCACGACTGGTTCAAGTTCAAGTTCCAGTCAGCCTCATCCAGTGATCAGACAGTTATTCACCAGGAAGTCTTCTCCGCAATTGAGAAAGGTGAAGACTACTATGGCGCTGCGCACTTCCTTGGTGCTGTTGAGCAACTGGAACTGGGTGAGTCATTCGACCGCTACGTGGTGAGTCACATGATTGATCGTTTGGGTGATGACCCGAACCTTGGTCCGGTCGCAATCAACCTGACCCAGAACAGTGTCACCAATGCTTCCTTCATTCGCTGGCTGACTACGACGATGCAGAAGCACCGCAACATGGCGGGGCGCCTGTTCTTCGAAATTCCGGAAAGTGTGTTTGTACGCTTCCCGGATCACGTCAGCCTGCTGACCGAGGCGGCGCACCGCTTCAACTTCGGGTTCGGTGTGGACAACTATGGCCGAAACTTCCAGTCGCTGGATTACCTGAATAAATTCAAACCTTCATACGTGAAGATTGATTTTGCTTACACCAGTAATCTCGACGACGAGTCGCAAAGCCATGTGCTAGCTTCAATATGTCGTACGGCACACAACCTGAATATCACAACCATCGCCACGCGCGTAGAAACGGAAGCCCAGCTCAATAAACTGTCTGAGCTGTTCGTGAATGGTTTCCAGGGCTTTATATTCGAGAAGAAATCAGAGAATCATGGTTAAAGACCCCCTGCTGCAATCTTTGGTTTACGTCAGCCGATACTTCGGTCAATCAAACTCGCCGGATGCGTTAGTGTCCGGCTTGCCGATTTCTGACGGATACCTCTCCCCCTTCCTGTTTCCCCGAGCTGCGGAGCGGGCGGGGATCGATGCCAAAGAAAGCCGCCAGGCGCTCAAAGATTTGTCGCCGATGCTGTGTCCTTGTGTTTTGTTACTCAAGGACAATCAAGCATGTGTGCTTCAAAGCATCAATCATGAAACCGGTGAAGCGGAAGTGGTTGAACCGCTCACCGACACCACGCCTGCCGTTCGCCCTATCAGCGAACTGGAAGAGGATTACCTTGGGCGTGTTTTCTTGCTGAAAAAACAGTTCCGCTACGACGAGCGATCTCCCGAAATTCTTAAAGAGCGTCAGGGCCACTGGTTCTGGAGCACCCTTTGGGAGTCCCGCTCGATTTATCGTGATGTGCTGATAGCCTCCATTTTCATCAACGCTTTTGCTATCGCCACCCCACTCTTTTCGCGCATCGTCTACGACAAAATTGTGCCCAATTTGGCGTTTGACTCACTTTGGGTTCTTGCCACCGGGGTCTTCGTCATCTTCCTGTTCGATCTTGTGCTCAAGATGCTGCGAAGTTACTTCATCGATATCTCAGGGAAAAAATCGGACTTACTGATCTCTTCCAGAATCTTTGAGAAAGTCATGGGTATTCGCATGGAGGCACGCCCGCCTTCTGTCGGTGCCTTTGCTCGCCATATGCAGGAGTTCGAATCCATACGGGATTTCTTTACCTCTGCTTCTGTCTCGGCCTTGATTGATTTACCCTTTGCGTTCTTCTTCCTGTTTATCATCTGGATTGTGGCTGGGCCTCTGGTTATTGTGCCCATCGCAGCTGTGCTGATTTTGATGATCCACGCCGCTATCATCCAAAAGCCATTACGCCACACCATTGAAGAGGGCTCTCGCCTGTCTTCCCAAAAGAACGCCAACCTGATTGAAAGTCTGGCGGGCTTGGAAACCATCAAGCTATTTGGCGCTGAGAGTCAGTTCCAATATCGCTGGGAAGAAGCTGTGGCACACATGGCAAACTGGGGGATCAAAACCCGCCGCCTGACTGACTCGGTTCAAAACGCCGCGGGCTTTATTCAACAGTTCGTCAATGTCTCGATGATAGTGTTTGGTGTGTACCTTATCTCTGCGGGTGACCTGACCATGGGTGGATTGATTGCGGCAACCATGTTGAGTTCCCGTGCCGTTGGTCCAATGGTTCAACTGTCCTTGCTATCCACGCGCTACAATCAAGCCAAGTCCGCCATGGAAATCATCAGCCAGTTGATGGATATGCCTTCCGAACAGGAAGAGGGGAAACGCTACATTCACCGCCCTATTATCCGTGGCAAGATTGAATTCGACCGCGTGAACTTCAACTACCCCAATTCAGAAGTGGCCGCACTCCGTGATATTTCCTTCACTATCCTTCCCGGAGAGAAGGTGGCTATTATCGGACGTATCGGTTCAGGCAAGACGACACTCAGTCGCCTGTTAATGGGCCTGTATCGCCCTACAGCGGGTTCAGTACGTATCGATGAGACAGACATCAGCCAAATCCACAATATCGACATACGCCGTAATATAGGCTGTGTCCCGCAGGACCCTATACTGTTCTTTGGCTCTATCCGTGACAACATTACTCTAGGACGTCCATTGGCAGACGACAGAGACATTCTTGACGCCGCCAACCGTTCTGGCGTCACCACCTTTACGCAGCGAGATCCTGCAGGCCTTGAACGTCAGGTGGGCGAAGGAGGCAATCAGCTTTCCGGCGGTCAACGCCAATCTATTGCTATCGCCCGCGCCATGTTGGGTCGTCCTCCTGTGCTTTTAATGGATGAACCGACCAGTGCTATGGACAACCGCTCTGAGCAATACATCAAGCAGCAAATGTCGTCACTTCGCCGCGACGAAACACTGATCATCAACACACACAAAACTGGTATGCTGGATGTCGTTGACCGTATCATTGTGGTCGAACAGGGAAGCATAGTGGCAGATGGCCCGAAACTGGCCGTATTGCAGGCTTTAAAAGACGGAAAAATTCAGAAGGTTGGATGATAAAAACCGTCCCTGCTAGACAATAAAAAAGCACCGATATCGGTGCTTTTTTTTGTGTCTGACATTTTACAGTGTAAATGACGGTAACTAGGGGCTGTTGATCTTTGGTGGTTAAATTTTGTTCTCGCTATAAGCGTTTTAGGCGCGGCGAGGTGTGTGCCGCCTAGTCATTCTAAGCAAATACACCTCAACAAAGCATAAAACGCTTAGAGTACGGGACGCGCAGTCGAACCCTTCGGGCAGCGTTTGTGGGGAATTTCTGCTGCGTTATCAGCGTCTCATGTAGGCTAGCTACACATCGAAGCTTCTGCCTTGCATAAAACCCCCACAAACTGTTGCAAAAAATCATCACCAAAGGTCAACAGCCCCTAAAGTTTAGGTATACACATCAGGAAGAAGATTTTTCAATCGTGACTTCTTTGCCATTCGTGACAAATTTACAGGCGCCATACTCGTTCACCAAGTTGGCGGATGTGTCCCCAATCTGACAATAAACCCCTGGGAAGCAGTTTTTATACACTTCAATCACATAGCGGCGGTACAAGGTACTGAGCTCAGAGGAGCTGTTTTCCATCTTAGCTTTGATTTCCGCAATGCGTTCAAAGTGATGCGTTTTAGTCCACGCCAAACGCTCAATAAGTTCTTCAGGACGCTTGTTTGCCGGTTGCTGAAGCAGTTTCATCTCTGCGTCTTTCACCTTCATCAACTGCTCATGCTCGTGATCCAGCTCTTTAGAGAGGTGTAGCGTGTCTGCCATTAAATCACTGAGGCCTGTAAAGGCATGAACATTGGTATGGACACCGGAGGCTGCCCCAAGCGTAAGCACCTTCACGCCACACTGGGCCACATGCGTACCGCCCGTTAAGGTTCCCGTCCGTTTATTGGCATCACAGACGACAAGATTGCTCTCTGTAAATGTGCGGCAATGCATCGCATGCTGGCTGATATTGATATCACCTCTGGCTTCTATACGGGCGTACTGAGCGAACTTGGCCACTATCGAGCCTTTGGCTTGCAAGCTGGTGGTGATCTCTTGTTCGGATTGAACCTGTCGGCCCAAAATACCATTGTGAATGATGATATCTCCACCCGCCGTTAGCGTTGCAGATTCCACCACACCACCGACAGTAATTGACCCCGTCGCGTTGACCTTCATGCCTGCATTCACATCACCGTTAATGACGACACTGCCTTCAAAGTCCACGTGGCCCGTCGCGACGGTCACCGACTTCATACACAGGGCATTGTCCACTTCCACACCGTCAGGGTGCAAAAGCGGTAAACCTGCGACTTCAGCTACAATCACATTTTCATCATTGCTGCTGAATTTACTGCCTGGGTAGAGCTTTAGTGGTACATCATTACCTGGCGTGGTCGGAAGGACTTCGCCCGTAACACGGAAACCTTCAATCCCCTTTGTCGGTGGAATGCGCTTGGCGAGCGGTTGCCCTTCTTGAACCGTGATCATCTTACCCAAGTCACGCATATCAACGGTGCCATCTTCTCGCTCTTGAGGGCGGAGCACGCGGGATTTGCTGTCTTGAACCAGATATGCAAGCTTGGAGTCGTCACCGGGAATTGGCCATTTGCCGTTGGCAATCGGCACTTCGAGGTACTCGCCCGGCTTGAGACGGGCCGAAGCGGTGAGCAATTTTTGTAGGGTTTGTTTCTTTACACCACGCACAATTTGGGACGCTTTCAGCGCGGCAAGGAGATCATTGCCTTTGATGGGGTTACCACCACACGCGCCATTGACGCGCAGGAATGCCGTCATTTTTTCATCGTCAAAGCGTGCGCTGACCGTCGCATCACGACGTTCAGCAACAACGACATCGTCTGGCTCCCCCTTCCACTCGTCGGTGGAAGCGTTAATCTTGACCAGCACCGCTTCGATGGTTTGCTCAAAGCGGAAGAAACTGGCCACTTTATGTTGGATAAGCCAATCAACGATATGCTTTTTTTCGATTTGGGGCGCGTCTTGGTCTGCCTTAGGTACTACAGTCATGTAGACCCTGCGACCATCGTTAGACAGCCGCAAAAGCTGTTGCAGCATGTAATCCCCTAAATAAATACACTAAAACTACGAACGAATATCACACTCGTATTCTACCTAGATGAAACACTTCAAAAGAAACACCACAACACTCAAGTTAGAATCAGATCTCATTAAACTAATGACGATTGACTCAATTAAGATACCTGTGTCATATAAATGAATTATAGAGAGTTTTGGCTATTCTGCCCTCCTCTCATTAAAGTTTAATCCTACGTTGTGAAGTACAAAAAAAGCACACTGGTTCAGTGTGCTTTTAAATCAGGAAGTTAACGATCCAGAATGCTAAGGAGATAGCTTCTGATGCTCTTCATCTGATAACCATTCATCTAAGCTGAAACCATAACGAAACTTACCATCAGATTCATCGTTACAATAGACCAGAGTGCCTTTTAGTGAAGGAATATCAACAACTTTCAAAAAGTAATTGGCATCAATATCGACACTTTCCTGGGTCAACAATCCCATTCCACTACGACTGATATCCCGAATAACGACGGGATGACCAAAATCTTCTTCATCATGTTCATCCAAGGGGTGGGACGTAACATACAAGCGGGCGTGAATACCGCCGCCACCAAGTTCGATTCTTTCCTGGAAGCGTTTGCACTCACCTTCTCCCCCTGATTTTTCAATCAGGGTATCGCAGAGTTTTTCATAATCGTTCATTACACTGCCTCCCCGACATCAGCCTCTTCCCTCTTTTGTGCTCAGCGGCCAACTAATGGTAAAGCACTGAGTTTCTCTGCAGCAGAGTACAAAGTATATTTGCTATTCAATACATTGAATGTATTGAATGTTAGATAAATCTTATCCAAACCTCTGAGAAATTTCACGTTCATTTACAGTGTAAATTTATGCTCTCTGAGAGAGTTCTTCGACACGTCTTTGCCTGATTGCAAATCGACGACGTTGGAATGTCTCGAAACGTTCTGCTTTTGACGTGATGACTTGCTCTTCTGAAAGACCGACTTGTTCAATGATTCTCTGTACGCTGGAAAGGTTACCAATGTCTAAGGCGAAATGCGCATCTGATCCCGTCGAGGCATAAGCCCCTTTCTCCTTTGCAAGTTCAGCAATAGTAAGGCAGAACGGTTCACTGCCTTTACGCGAGCCATTCAAAGAGGAATTGTTTAGCTCGATAGCCACACCATGTTGAACGGCAGCATCAACCACAGCCTCTGCATCAATGGGATAATTTGGATTTCCCGGGTGTGCAATGGCATCAATTAACTGAGTTTCCATCGCGCGAATCATTGCTTGGGTATGCGCCTCTTTAGATTGAGCCCGAAAAACCGCCTCATGCAAGCTGGCATTAACCCACTCCATCCCAGCATAAACATAAGTCGGCATATCTAATTCGCCATCGGCATTCATAATGTTGGCTTCTACGCCACGAAGAATACGCACATTGTTAAGGTGATCAGGGATCACCCTTTGATTAACAAAATGCCAGTGATGTGGCGCGCCAGGCATAGAGCTGGCATGGTCCGTCACACAAAGATGGCTTAAACCTACCGCCTTGGCGTGTGCAGCATTCTCTAAAATGGTGCTGTAGGCATGCCCGCTAGCAAGAGTATGGGTGTGGGTATCAACGACGAGTTTCATTGTATGTCCTTATTGTGCCAACTGCTGACGAGTCCAATCACGCATTGCTGATTCTGTATCTTTGCGTCCACGAAAGCCGAACTCTTCTGCGACATCAGCCCAAGACTGTCGTTGGAGAAGGCGTGCAATCATCAGTGAACGCATTTCGTCAGGTTTATTCTCTGCAGGCTTAGAGGCAAGCCGATGCATGAACCATTGCCATAAACTTCCCGTGACTAAATCGTATCCCAGATTACCCTGTGCAAAAAGACGAACCTGGTGAAGTGCAGTTTCTGAAGGCGTCGCGACGACATCTGCGCCTGATAGCAAAGCAGGGATCAACACCGTATCCATGTCCGAAAACTGTTCAGCCATCTGATAACTCAGGTTGAGATAGAACAAGTGCTGAATGCCAACGAACCAATCAGGTTTGTGTTGAATTGGCTTTGCCATTTGAAGCGAGTAGGTACCGCTCGCAGCATCTCTTTGTACACCCAACCGCAAAGGCTGATACCCCAATGAAGACCAGAAATGCCAAAGTCCATGGTTGGCGCCAAAACTGGTGCCAACGATCTGGATGTTTTCTCTGGCTGCCGTTTCCTCTAACTCGCAGATCAACTGCCTGCCAATACCCCTATTCCTGAACTCCGGTAACACGGCAATACGAACAATGCGAAGAAGGGCGCTTGTCAGCACCTCTACATTCCCGGTGTGAGTAGAAAGACTTTGTGCAAGGAGATGACCTTTGAGACGGCGTTTGCCATTGAGGACAGCTTGTGCCAAATCACGCTCAAAGCCCCCTTCTTTTGATGCCAGTAGCGCCCCGACTAAAATGTTGCCACAGTATGCGCCAATCATATGCTGGTCTTGGCCATCAAGCAGCTGAACCAAATCATTGGGTGAGGTTTGGTAATGAGCAGTCACCAATAAAGAGAACAGCTGTTTTAACGTGTTTTCATCATTGGCAAGGTTATCCGCATCAAGAGGTCTGATGGTGACAGCCTGCTCCGATGTATTAGGCAATAAAGGCTCTGCATCAAACAAAAATGCGCTGAACAGCCACAACTCAAGAGGGTCATTCTCAGCCCAGCGGACCGGCTCTGTAAGACAGACTTCACGCCACCCTTTAGCCTCGTCATTTAGCATATTTCTAAAGCGGGTGCTGAACGCACGGCCGGTACCTTCATAACCATGTTCCGTCGAAGAAAAGACAACTCGGCTAAATCCTTTCAAAATTTTCGACAACATCGGAAGGGGAATCGCGGCGGCTTCATCAACCAAAAGAAGGTCGCATGGCGGCTTATCTCGAAGCAAGGCATCAGGCGCGATAAAGGAAAGTTCGCTACCGTTGTCTGACACAAGTGAAAACCTTCCCTTCTTAGCCAGCCCTCCTCTTTCCGCTGCATGCGAAAATAGAGTTTCAACATTCGAAAAGGTTGGAGAAGTCACGACGACTTGTTTTTTGGCCTGACTCATCACTTCAGAGGCAGCGATACCCATTGCCGATGATTTACCCCGTCCACGGTCAGCCACCAAAACCGCTGGGCGACGGCGATGTCCTTTCAATACCTTCTCTATGGCCTCAATTGCCGTTTGCTGCGATTTTGTCGTCCTTGTTTCCTGATCAATCCCTTCGCACTTCTCGATAGCAACATCCATCGTTGGCAACGATGATCCGCCGTGCTGACGGAGAAACGCAGCAGAAGGGTGCGCCCCAAAACGGAGAAAACGTTGATAAAAACGGCTACGAATTGCGCTTTCTTCGTCCACGATCAAAAGCAATAAAGCACCACCTCGCACGCATCCTGCGGCAGCACAAAGCTTGTCGACGTCCAAACCTTGCCGAAGATCGAGAGCAAGAGTCCCGGTTTCCTGCCCTAACAGCTGCTTGGCTTTGCTCCAGGGAAAGGCATCTACCCCCTTCAATTCATCACTTATCACCGAATCTAAGTCACAGGCAGAAAGCATTTCCTTTAAGAACGTTTCGTCTCCCGAGAGGAAAACCGGAAATCTGGCAAAGCCTGATTTTGCCTTGTCTTTAAGTATCTGCAGTAATTGAAGAGGATCAGTGGTCACAATCTTTTCGTTTATCAATGAATACCCATCAATGATAACGGAAATACGATAGCGGAGAGAGAGTTAAAATGTGGTTGCTCTAAATCGAAGAAAAAAAACGCGCCGAGAGGCGCGTTTTAGTGTCGTTATCAAATTACGCAAGACGGGACTTGATAAACGCCAGAATGGCATCAGCGTCTTCATCATTAAGCTTTTTCAGATTAATTGAAATCGCATCACCTTTTCGGCGGTAGCTTGCGCGGCCTTTGATCAAATCAATTGCCGGCGCTTCAGGTTTCGTCGCTTTTGGTTTCAGCGAGTCGCACCATTGCTCCAAAACCAAGGTCACCTCGCGGGTAATACGGCTCACCCCCGTCGCTTCAACGGTTTGCCAAACCGGCGTACCTTCAAATTTGGCATCCAACGCCGCTTTTTCTTCATCCGTCAAAGAGAAGTAAAGCTTGTGCAGCTTAACGATGGTAGGGCGGCCCAGTTCAGCGACACTTGGGTAAGCTTGTAGCAGTGATAAAGGAAGCGCTGCGGCTTTCAATGCGCCACTGACCAGCGCTTCACTGCACTGACAAACCTTCGCTAACTCTTTCTGATCAAGCACATCACCGCGATCCAGCATGGCCTGCATCTCTTTACCACGCTCATAAAGCGACAGCGGTTTGTGCGCATTGGCCACATCCGACAGGAATTTCGCATGCTTGCTGTTGATGCCTTTAGCGACATAAATCAGGAAGTCTTGCTTGGCGAGAATACAGGACATTCGACGGCGGCTACCGTCCAGTACTTCAATCTTATCGCCTTCCAGCCAACGACCGACAGCAGGATATTGCTGACCACGATCTTTCAGCGTGGTGAGAATATCTTGTAGGGCGAGTTCATTGAGGAAAGATTGCTCACGAGCGTTTTCCGAGAACACGGATGTGCGGTTAGCGACATCCGCTGCTGCCACACGCACCAGTTCAAATTCCACAGTGGCTTCACCGGCAACAGAAAGTTCAATCACCGCTGCTTTATCAGAAGCGGCTTTTTGCGCTTCCTGAGCCGAGGTAGCGCGACGTTTATCCGCTTTACCAAACAGACGCGCATTCAGTTCTGACGTTTTAATAGCCATTTATCACTCCTGGTTTCGCTGCGACCAATGGCTGTGAAGCACCCGCTCCAGCTCCAGCCCGGCACGATGAACCGCTTCCTGCGCCGTTGATAGGGTCTTTTTACCACCCTCAAAGTCTTGGGCAGTGAGATCAAATACTGTGCTGTAAGTATCGGCACAGGTTTCAAATGCTCGGCTACGTGGAATCGTCGCCATCATAACCTGATCACCAAGCAGATAGTTCATTTCTGTCAGCACCGAGACCTGCTTCTTGTTGTCATCTTCAAACATAGTAGGCACCAGGCGTACAAACTCAAGACCCGGCCAATCCTCTGGGAACATTTCGTACACGGTTGGCAAATGCTGGAAGAAGTTAACGGTAGAAGCCCAGTCCAGACGCTTTGCTGCACAAGGGATCAGCAGCGCATTTGAAGCATACATGGCATTCCAGACCAGTGGGTCGATATGTGGACCCGTATCAATCATGATGACGTCAAACTCATCGGCAATCACATCGATCACTTTCTCTTTCAGCAACTGAACAATGTCCAGCGAGCCATTGGTCGCCAGGCTCTGCCACGCTTCAGCGTTGAACATAGCATCTTCAGGGAACGCAGCAATCGTCTTCAGATTTGGGTACTGCGTAGGAAGCAGTACGTTCTTCATCATGAACTCTTTGTCAGGTGTCTGTGGCGTGTTATCTAACATCACATCCACAGCAGAATAGATACCTTCCTGCTCAGTAATGCTGATCTGAGGGTTCAGGAAAAGACGAAGCGAACCCTGTGGATCCAAGTCAATCAGACAGATGCGGTAGCGTTTTTCAAGGTTCAGTGCCATGCAAGCAGCCATATGAACGGCACTCATTGACTTACCGGTACCACCCTTCTGGTTTTGAATATTGATGACCCAAGGTTTGTAGCCAGCACCTTTGCCTTCATGGAAAGCAGGGATTTTCGCGGCTTCCATGATCTGATGAGCTTCATCCAGTGTGATGGAGTAGTGGTTCGCATTGTTTTTAGTGAACTGATGGCCAGACTCTTCCATACGGCCAATGGCTTCATCCAATTTACGACGTGTCAAACCTGAACGTGTTTCCATCAATGCTTTTGACATAGGTGGAAACAGTTGATCGTGACGTTCCTCCATCACGATTTCAATACGGTCCGCTTGAACCTGCTTTGTTTGCTCTGCAATAGTTTGCAGGTTTTCTATTGTCTTTTCCCTATTCATTTTTCTTTTCGCCATAAAAGAGAATTAAACAAATTGTACAGCAAAATACATCACGCACAATAAATAGCTGAACATACTGCAAAATAATTAAGATCTTGCTCACTTTATGTCAAGATGATGAAAAATCGCACAAATAAATTGTGACTTATGACAGGTCTAAACACTCAGATTTAAAGTGTTACAGTGTCACCCTTTTACAATGTAAACCTGAATTAAAAAGCAATAATAAGCTAAAAGCACCGGAACGCTGAAAAGATACGTCTAATTTACGGTCGATGTTATTTCAACATAAGTGTTCGCTGATTTCAGATTGAATACCTGATTCTGGTCGACAGAGTCACGCTATTGCATCTCTTCTTGATCATCGTTTCGGAAGCATGATCAAGTTGAAGATGGAAACGTTATTGGAATGATGTAAATTCTCTGCTCATCCTTGATCATGCTTTCAATCGCAGAGTACTGAATAGGAAAAATGATCAAGGTGAAAATCAGAGGAATAATTCGCCAAAGAGTTGGGCGATCGGATCGTCATTTTCCGAAAAGATGATCAAGTAACAGTCAGCATATTGATCATCAAGTTGAAGTACCGGAACGATGACAACGTGGCGCCAAATTACGGCTGATGCCTTTTCAATACTGGCTTTCTCCAAAAAATCAATGACGTTAAGCCTTAAATGGCAAGAGCCGGGGCTCAGCCCAGTCTCATCCAAAATGCATAAACACTCACTTGATCATCGTTTCGATTACCGGACACATATATAGGAACGGCTAAAATACGTCTAATGTCAGTTCAACTGAACAGATACCCAGTATGCGGGGGACGCAATATCAGTGCTGAACACGTAAATTGGGACAAAACGATGTCGAAAACACGCTCCCCTGATCATTTTTCCGAATAGAAAAGGGGGATAGGAGTGTTCAAAACAGCGAGTTTTCACCATGTATAGAAAAACCGCTGTGGATAAGTTGTGAAAGTACCATGATCATGCTTTTGGACATTCGATGATCACACTTTCGATTCATTGATGATCATCGTTTCGGCCTTATAATGATCATGCTTTCAATGCTTTATTGATCATCTTTCCAAGGACACCCTGATCATTGTTTCGAGAGGGGTGAAGTTTATTTTTAATAATAACAATGCGTTACGACCATCTCCTTGCCCGGATCATAAGATCATATAATCAATTAGATCTATTTAAATCAAAAAGATCAGTTTAAAAGCCTCTACAAAAAGATCTTTCTTTCTTTCATTTTTTCTTTTAATCTTTTCGGAAAGATGGCGTAATTACGGGCATCTGTATTCTTATAACACATTGGCTTAACAAGGAGCTGTGGCGAATGGCCTCAAGTCCCTCTGAAAAAATATTGATCACAGCCCCTCGATCCCACAAAGACGGTCACCTGTTTGAAGTTCACGGCCAACTGGTAGATTGGCTTCCACAGTATGAACACTTCAGAGGTGTCACCAAAAGTATTCTGGAACTACTCAACCTCATTTCATTGCGTGGCTTTTCTTCGAAAGATGGTCTGGTTTCAACCACAGAATTGGTTGAAGCAACAGATGGCCAACTTACCCGTGCAGCTATACAGCAAAGACTGCGCGCCGCTGTGCAGATTGGCCTGTTTACCCAACAGGGCGTACGCTTTGAAGAAGGTCTTGCGGGCAAAACCATGCTGCACCGCTTTGTAAACCCTAGCCAGCTGATTTCTGTCTTGGGCTCTGCAGGCCTTCAATCCGAAAAAACCAAAGTCATCGCAAAACAAAAGCGCTCCAAAGCGTTGGCACAAAACCACGTGAACAAGCAGTTACTGCATGAACACGGTCTTGGCACCCCGCCAACCATGCCTGATGAAAAAGATCAGATCCTGATTTCTCCCACCAGCTGGGCAGGTATTATCGATCAGGCTTTGGCGCCCCCACGTACCAAGAAAAGCTACCAGAAATCTATGGTGGCGATCAGTGGCACCAAAGCGATCATCGAGACACGATCCTCTAAATCGATCATGACAGTGGACGATCTGATGACCTTGTTTGCGCTGTTTACCCTAACGGTGCAGTACCACGATCACCATCTGCCAAGTTATGAATTGCAAACCCAGAAAGTGGGTAACAAAACACCGGTTTACATCACGGATATCCTTTCTTTGCGCGGAAAGAAAGACAGCGGACCGGCCCGTGATTCCATTCGGGAAAGTATTGATCGTATTGAATTTACCGATTTTCAGCTTCACGAACTGACCGGACGCTGGCTTAGCGAAAACATGCCGGAAGGTTTCAAGAGTGATCGCTTCCGTTTTATCGCCCGCACGATCACCGCATCGGAAGAAGCACCAAGGGAAGGGGAGGATGGTGAGATCCGCATCAAGCCAAATCTCTATATCATGGTTTGGGAGCCATCGTTTTTTGAAGAATTGATGACCCGAGATTACTTCTTCCTGTTCCCGCCAGAGATTTTGCGCCAGCATACCCTGGTATTCCAGCTCTACAGCCTCTTCAGAAGCCGTATGTCGCGTCGATTGGAAGATTCCATGACATTGAGCGACTTGAACCAGAAAATGGCGAGAAACATCGAATGGCGGCGTTTTTCGAGTGATCTGATCCGTGAGCTTCGTAAGATGGCGAAGAAGGAAACGATCGCCGACGGCGTGTTTGCCGTAAATCTGTATGGTTATCACCTGACGCTTTACCGGTTGGATGACGACAAGAAGCATCCGGACTATCGCATTGACATCAAGTGCAACGTGGATGAAGTGATCCGTTTCTCCCGTGCCAAGACCTACAACGAAGGGAAACGATCGCTTGCGCCGACCATGCCAAACCCGCTGCGTAATGAGATCTTGCCGAAGCAGGACCTTGATCAGCTTTCCGAGATCATTGATGGCGAGTTTGAGCCTATCCAGCGTAAGGAAAAGCGTGGCGGCCGTTTGGGTCGACGCGTGAAGTTGCGTAAGCACCTGGTGGAAATCAATGCCGATGAGTTGACGATCACCTTGTCGAAGTACACGTCACAGGAAGCGATGCAACGCGGCATTACGGCGTTGTCCGCCATGACAGGACACCCCGCGGCCACTATCGCAGAAGAGTGCCAGTCCTACATGGATAAGCTTGATTATTTGCGCGTAGACGGCGACATCCTCTCTTACGAAACATTGAGTAAAACGATCGAGTTCTACAACAGCCAGCAGCAAGATAAACACCTGTCTATCGAGCGCTTGATCTCTGGCCTGGCAGTGCGACGCAAGGTTTGTCGTCAAGTTTATGACGGTCATTTAGACAGTGCTGTGCTTGCTGTTTTGGACGAAGTTGCGTCGGGTGTATAGAAAAATTCACCCTTTATTGACAAAATTCTGACATGCCAACCTTCGATGCCGTCTAGGATTATCTACGAATAGATACCTTTGTCCTATTGGCATCTGGGTTCGCCCGATGCATTGATTTGCTAACCCTTTGACGAGCCTTCTGGCTCGTTTTTTTTTGTCCAGCATTTCGGCAGATGTCGGTAATGCACGGTCAGTCACATTCCCACATGTTGCAAATATGTAATCGCAATGCTAGCGTTTATCTAACTGCCGCAGATATCGGCTGGCCGCCCACGATGGCAAAGCTAACGCAATATCTACTTCCTAAAATACTTCTAAGAAATTGGTTGTCACCCGGAAGGGATGCGGGCTACGAGTGGGCCGTTGCGTGCGTATTTTCACCGGTCAATGATCCTAAGGGAACACAGTGACATCCATGATCCTGACTGATTCAGACATCAAAGCCTTCAAGCGACAGGCCAAAATGCAAAAGCGCCAATTGCAGTGTTCTCACATGCAAGCGCTGGACGCGGTCGCACGCCTGCAAGGTTTTGAAAACTGGCATCAGGTTCTGAAAATCGCCGAGCGATCTGACAAAGCCCTGTCACAGGGCGACACGTCGACAACACAGCGCGTATTGCTCGATAACTCACTGTACACCTCTGTTCCTGTTGGATGGTTGATTGGTCGAAAATCCTACCCGGATTTCTCTTCGTCCAATGACGCCGCGCCTTCTGCCAATGCAAACGAACTGGAAGTGCCGACCTCTCGCTGGCGGGGAGAAAGACACGGGTAAACCCGGGATGACGCGACAGGGAGTTTTTCATGAAACGTGCTATCTTCGGAGCCGTCGTTGCTTCAAGTTTGCTGAGCGTGAGCGCTTATGCTGAAACCATTTCCATTTCCTGCGGCGCTGTCGGACAGGAGTTGGAGCTTTGTCAGGAAGGCGTATCCGCGTGGGAGAAAGAAACCGGACACACCGTTAAAATTGTTACCACTCCAAACTCAACCACTGAGCGCCTGGCGCTTTACCAACAGCTGCTGGCTGCGGGTGCCAAAGACATTGATGTGTTCCAAATTGATGTCATCTGGCCGGGGATCCTCGGCAATCACTTTATCGATTTGAAACAGTACTCCAATGGTGATGAGGAAGCGCATTTCCCATCGATTGTAGCGAACAATACGGTGAAAGGCCGTCTTGTCGCAATGCCGTGGTTTACTGATGCGGGTGTGCTCTATTACCGGACCGATCTGCTGGAAAAATACGGTGAGCAGCCACCTACTACATGGGAGCAGTTGACCGCGACTGCTGAGAAAGTGCAAAAAGGTGAACGGGAAGCGGGCAATGACAAGATGTGGGGTTTCGTTTGGCAAGGCCGCGCTTATGAAGGCCTGACCTGTGACGCACTGGAATGGGTAGCCTCATACAACGGCGGTACCATCGTGGATGAAGAAGGCAAAGTCACTATCAATAACGACAATGCCAAACAGGCTCTGACCACAGCAGCAGGGTGGGTGGACACCATCTCTCCACCAGGTGTGCTCAACTATGGTGAAGAAGAAGCCCGTGGCGTGTTCCAGACCGGCAATGCAGTCTTTATGCGAAACTGGCCTTATGCCTGGTCTCTGGGTAACAGTGATGACTCGCCAGTGAAAGGTAAGATTGGGGTGGTTGCACTGCCAAAAGGCGGTGAAGAAGGTCGCCATGCGGGTACTTTGGGTGGCTGGCAGTTATCCGTATCAAAATACTCAGAGAGTCCGGAGGTTGCAGCGAGCCTGGTGATGTTCCTGACCTCGTTCAATGAGCAAAAACGCCGAGCGATCAAAGGCTCATACAATCCGACTATCGAAACGCTTTATCAGGATGAAGAAGTCCTGGCTGCGGCGCCTTTCTTCGGTAGCCTCTACAACACCTTCGCCAACGGCACCCCCCGTCCTTCAACGCAAACGGGTGCGAAATATAACCAGGTGTCGAACGCCTTCTGGAACGCAACACACAGCGTGCTCTCCGGCAACAAAGATGCCGATGCTGCGCTGACCAAACTCAACAAAGATCTTAAGCGCATCAGTCGCAACGGTCGTTGGTAAGTGTTGATCTGGCTGTCAGGCTCCCTAAACGCCTGACAGCCGCTTCCAGAGGAAAATTGTATGGAACAGACCAGCGCACTCACGCGTAAGCGCGTTCGCGCCGCCTGGTGGTTTCTGACGCCTATGATGATCACCCTTGCCATGGTGGCAGGGTGGCCGTTACTGAGAACCTTCTGGTTCAGTATGACCAATGCCACTTTGGATGGCAGTGGGGTAGCGGAATTCATTGGCTTCGATAACTACTTTATCTACGAAGACGGCGAATTTTACGGCATCTTGTTTGATCCCACCTGGTGGCAGGCGGTGTGGAATACCCTGTATTTCACCATCGTGTCTGTGAGCCTGGAGACAGTATTCGGGATCGTGGTCGCTCTGGTGCTTAATACCAAGTTCAAAGGGCAGGGATTGGTTCGTGCCGCGGTACTGGTACCGTGGGCTATCCCAACGATTGTCTCCGCCAAAATGTGGGGCTGGATGCTTCATGATCAGTTTGGGATCATCAATGACTTTCTGATGACCTTGGGGTTGATTGCAGCGCCACTCGCCTGGACGGCGGATTCTGATCTCTCGCTCAATGTGGTGATCGCGGTAGACGTGTGGAAGACCACACCGTTTATGGCCCTGCTGGTGCTTGCTGCCTTGCAGATGCTGCCGTCTGATTGCTACGAAGCCGCCAAGATTGACGGTATCCATCCGGTCAAAGTCTTCTTCAAAGTCACCCTGCCACTCATCATGCCTGCCGTTATGGTGGCCGTGGTATTCCGTGCCCTTGATGCGCTCAGGGTATTCGACCTTATCTATGTGCTCACGCCTTCCAACGAGGCCACCATGTCGATGTCTGTGTATGCAAGACAGAACCTCGTGGACTTCCAGGATGTCGGTTATGGCTCAGCCGCTTCCACGCTGCTGTTCCTGATCGTCGCGCTCTGCACCATTGCCTATCTCTACGTTGGGCGTAAAAGCATGAACGAGGGCAACTGATATGTCGAAGAAATGGTATTTGCAGGTAGGTTTCTACCTCTTGGTTGCTGTGATTGTCGTGTTCTCGGTGTTCCCGTTTTACTACGCCATCGTGACCTCCTTTAAGTCTGGTTCAGCCCTGTTTCAGGTGGAGTATTTGCCATCATCGTTTGACTGGAGCAATTACGCCTCGGTGTTTTCCGGTGGAGTGTTTGAACGCAACCTCTTGAACTCCGTGCTGGTGTCGACCGTTGTGGTGGCCATTTCGCTGCTGCTGGGTGTGACGGCGTCCTATGCGTTGGGACGTATCCGTTTCCGCGGCCGCAATATCGTGCTGCTGACAATCCTTGGGGTGTCGATGTTCCCACAGGTGGCAGTACTTTCTGGCCTGTTTGAGCTCATTCGCGCGTTTGGGCTTTACAACTCCATGCCGGGTCTGGCGCTCGCCTACATGATCTTCACGCTGCCGTTTACGGTTTGGGTGCTGACCACCTTCATGCAGCAACTCCCTCTTGAACTGGAAGAAGCTGCGATTGTGGATGGCGCAACCCCGTGGCAGATCATCACCAAAGTGTTGATGCCGCTGCTATGGCCAGCATTGGTGACCACAGGTCTGCTGGCGTTTATCGCCGCGTGGAACGAGTTCCTCTTTGCCCTGACTTTCACCCTGACCAATGAGCAACGCACGGTTCCTGTGGCGATCGCACTGATTTCCGGTGCCGGTCAATACGAACTGCCGTGGGGCACCATCATGGCGGCTTCCGTCATTGTGACTGTGCCGCTCATCGTTATGGTGCTGGTCTTTCAACGTCGAATCGTCTCCGGCCTCACTGCCGGTGCAGTTAAGGGATAATCAGAAACATGAAACAACAAGAATCAACCTGGTGGCGCGGCGCGGTTATTTACCAAATCTACCCACGCAGCTTTTACGATGCCAATCAGGACGGGATCGGTGACTTGCCGGGTATCACCCAGCAACTGCCTTATGTGGCGGCGCTCGGCGTAGATGCCATCTGGCTGTCGCCCTTTTTTACATCGCCCATGAAAGACTTCGGCTACGACGTATCCGATTACCGCGATGTCGATCCGCTGTTCGGCACACTGGATGACTTTAAGCAGCTGGTGCAGGTTGCGCACGAACTGGGTCTGAAAGTGATGATCGATCAGGTTCTCAGCCATACTTCGGATGAACATGCCTGGTTTCAGGAAAGCCGCGTGAGCCGCGATAACCCGAAATCTGACTGGTATGTCTGGGCTGATCCAAAGCCTGACGGTACACCGCCAAACAACTGGCTCTCCATTTTTGGTGGCTGTGCCTGGCAGTGGGAAAGCCGACGTCAGCAGTATTATCTGCACAACTTCCTCGTCAGCCAGCCTGACTTGAACTTCCACAACCCAGAGGTCGTGGAACACCTGTTGGATACCGTGAAATTCTGGCTCGATTTGGGCGTCGACGGTTTCCGTCTCGATACGGTCAATTTCTACATGCATGACCGTCAGTTGCGTGACAACCCTGGGTTGTCGGCAGGAGACAGTAAATCGCTCGGCGTGCCGGGAACCAACCCGTATTCAATGCAAAAACACCAGTACGACATTTCGCAGCCGGAAAACCTCGGTTTCCTGAAAAAGCTGCGTGCATTGCTCGATCAGTACGATGACATCACCACTGTTGGGGAGATCGGCGACGATAACCCACTGGCACTGATGGCTCAGTACACGGCAGACAACGACAAGCTGCATATGGCTTACACCTTTGATTTGCTCAACATTCACCGCAAGCCGGATTACCTGGCGTCCGTGATTGAGAAAATCGAAGGGGCCATCAACGATGGCTGGGCGTGTTGGGCGCTGTCAAACCACGACGTGGTGCGTTGTATCACCCGTTGGGGGGCAGAAGAAGCAGACCAAGTGGCTTACGGCAAAGTGTTGTTGGCTTTGGTCACCTCGCTCCGCGGCAGTGTCTGTCTGTATCAGGGGGAAGAGCTTGGATTGCCTGAAGCGGATATACCGTTTGAGAAAATTCAGGACCCTTATGGGATTCCTTTCTGGCCGGAATACAAAGGTCGGGACGGATGCCGTACCCCAATGCCTTGGGTTGGTGATGAAGGTAACGCAGGTTTCAGCTCTGCCGAACCTTGGCTGCCCGTTGACCCACGCCACAACGCGCTGGCGGTGGATAAGCAAGAGCAGCAAAGCGACAGCATGCTGGCGCATTACCGCACTTACCTTCGCTGGCGTAAGCAGTTCGCCGCGCTGGTGGATGGCGAGTTGAGTGATGTGCAGTCCAATGCACAGGGGCTCAGATTCGTCCGCTACAACGACGAGCAACGTCTGCTGGTGGCCTTTAACCTGTCCGATTCAGACATGACTATGTCCCTGCCGGAAGGAAACTGGCAGGCGCTGGAAGGTCATGGATTTGCATTCAGGCTGGAAAATGGATCGGTCACCCTCCCGCCGTATCAGGCGGCATTTGCAACGACATAACAGGGTAAGGACGCAATATGGCTGAGGTCATTTTAAATAAAGTTAACAAGAAGTTTGGCAAGGTACATGTCACCAAGGATGTGGATCTTCACATCGACAAAGGCGACTTTGTGGTGTTCGTTGGCCCGTCAGGCTGTGGTAAGTCGACCCTGCTTCGATTGATCGCAGGTCTTGAAGATATCACCACGGGCGATCTGAAGATCGATGGTCAGGTCTGTAACGATCTGCCGCCACCGGAGCGTGGTATCGGCATGGTGTTCCAGTCTTACGCCCTGTATCCGCACATGACGGTTTACGAGAACATGGCGTTTGGCTTGCAACTGGCGAAAACAGAAGCCAAAACCGTGGACGAGAAAGTGCGCGAAGTAGCAGCGGCGCTGCAACTGGAACCATTGCTGGAACGCAAGCCGAAAGAGCTTTCCGGTGGTCAGCGTCAGCGTGTGGCGATCGGCCGTGCAATTGTGCGGGAGCCAAAAGTCTTCCTGTTCGATGAGCCATTGTCGAATCTGGATGCGTCGCTTCGCGTGCAAATGCGCATGGAAATCGCCCGTCTGCACGAACGTCTTGGCGCAACCATGATCTACGTGACTCACGATCAGGTGGAAGCGATGACACTCGCGACCAAGATCGTGGTGCTGGATGCTGGCCGTGTTGAGCAGGTGGGTTCTCCGCTTGAGCTATATAACCACCCAGCGAACACGTTTGTGGCCGGCTTCATCGGCTCACCGAAGATGAACTTTCTGACGGCGGATATCGTGGAAACCGGTGAGATGACGACCCGCGTTCAGATCCACCGTGGTCAGGAAGTGGAAGTCTCTGCCAACACGATCGGGGCCAGCGTCGGGGATCCTTGCGTGATTGGGATCCGTCCTGAGCATATTCGTTTCGGCGAGAAAGATGCGATCCAGGAAGGTGGTGTGGAGTTGAGTGTTGTCGAGCAATTGGGTAACGAGTGTCTGATGTACTTCAACACCCCGCAAAGTGCTGAGCCAGTGGTGATTCGCACCGAAGGGCAAACCAATATCCGTGCAGGTGATAAACGTTGTATCGAGTTTCCAGCGGATTATTGCCACCTGTTTGATCGCGACGGAAAGGCCTTCAAACGCTCTATGGTGGGCGAAACCAAACCGTCACTGGTCGTAACGCCGTAATAGACGGATAATGGCTTAAAACGCAAAAGAGGCAGGATTTTAATCCTGCCTCTTTTCTTTGCTCAATGGAAGCGAATCAGAGCGTTGAAGGGCCCGTACCGGAGTAGTGGATACCGGAAAGCTCTGCCATTTCTTTATTGAAAGTCGCCAGATCGCTGTGAGTGAATTTACTCAGATGATCGTGGCCACAAGCGCGTGCCATCACCTGCATCAGATGGGTTGATGCGGTAAAGAAGTTGTAGAGTCGCTCGGAAGCCGCCTCTACATTCAGACGCTTGCGAAGTTCTGGATCTTGCGTCGCAATACCTGCTGGACACATGTTGGAATTACACATGCGCGCACCGACACAACCAATCGCTTGCATCGCACTGTTGGAGAGGGCAATGCCTTCCGCGCCCAGAGCCAACGCTTTCACAAAGTCACTCGGGACGCGAAGCCCGCCAGTAATGATCAAGGTAACGTCATTCACGCCCTGCGCATCGAGGAAGCGTCTTGCGCGGGCCAGCGCCGGAATGGTTGGCACACTGATGTGATCTCGGAAAAGGGTCGGAGCAGCACCTGTGCCACCGCCACGCCCATCTAGGATGATGTAATCAGCGCCTGCATCCAGTGCAAAACCGATATCGGCTTCAATATGGTTGGCACTCAGTTTAAAACCGATAGGAATGCCGCCGCTTTCACGGCGCACTTCATCCGCGATGCGCGCAAAATCCGCGGGTGTTTTCAGATCAGGGAAGGTGGATGGCGAGATGGCATCTTTCCCTTCTGGAATACCGCGCACCTGTGAAATCTTTCCATGGTTTTTGATGCCCGGCAGGTGACCACCTGTACCGGTTTTCGCACCCTGACCACCTTTGAAATGGAAAGCCTGAACATCGCGCACTTTGGAAAGCTCAAAGCCAAACTTGGCACTTGCCAGTTCATAGAAATAGTGGCTGTTCGCAGCGTGTTCTTCGGGCAGCATGCCGCCTTCACCCGAACAGATGCCAGTGCCCGCTTTTTCCGCACCGGTTGCCAGTGCCACTTTGGCTTCTTCTGACAGCGCACCAAAACTCATGTCAGACACAAACAGCGGTGTGTCGAGTTTCAGTGGCTTCTTCGCGCGGGGACCAACGATAAGTTCGGTGCCAACAGATGCGTCATCCAAGAGTGGTTTCGTTGCCATTTGCGCCACCATGATCTGGATATCGTCCCAGGTTGGGAGTTGGTAGCGTGGCACGCCCATGGAGGTCATCGGCCCGTGGTGACCAAATTTTTCCAGCCCTTCTTTTGCGAGCTGGTGGATCAGCTCAACATAAGGTTCTTCCTTGGTCGCTTTTGGCGCGGGGGAAGCGCTTTCTCTTTGAACCGGCGGCATTTCTTTTCCGACATCCGTATCCGCATAGCGGGTATGGGTGCCATCGCAGAAAGGCTCATTTCCAGTGTGTTTACAGGCGCAGAACCAAGCTTCGCCATCTTTGTCGGCCTTGTAGGCCAGAGGCGTGAATTCCGTCCCGGCATGGGAGCCGTCACAATAGGGTTGCTTCTTCGAGCGTCCGCAGCGGCAGTAGTAATATTCTTTACCTTTTTCGAGCTCGACTTTGATCGGTTTGTTATTGGATACAACAGGGTCTGTCATGACTTACTCCTTTAAGCGACATTGCTTCAGACGACCAACGTGATTGGCGTTTTTCACGCCTATTTAGGAATAGTGTCGAAGATCGTCAGATGTATACCCAAACAACCTGAAGGTGTTCGTATTCAGAGGTCATCAATGCGTTCAATTCGAGGCAAATTCCGCGAGGAATAGTCATTCTATTTCCGTGGAGTTTAACGAAGAAGTGGGCGCATTGATGGCCTCCCTTCGGGCGAGTTGACTGACGCCGTACTCTTTGTTGTTCCTTTTTGATGGAGATGGCTACACCAGCAAAGGAACGCCGCGATCACAACGCCAGTCAAACTCGCTGAATCCTGCATCTTCAGGCTGTTTGGGTATAAGTATGGCCTGTTTTTCAATACCTAATGCGCAACAAGTATGAGTCAAACCTAAATTAGTTAGCTGCGAACCAATTCGCCTACCCATGCTTGCCAGGGGAGAAGCTTAAGCACCCCATGGTTTTCGGGCACTGCATCGGCCATATGCGGAAGCGAAAGGGATTTTGCGTCAGAGGGCAGGTTGAGCCTGACAGTTGCCTCGTTGTTTGAGGCATTGAGTGCAATGATGAGGGTTTGCTCCTCATGGTGGCGTTCCAGCACCATCAGCGTCTGGTTGTAGGCCAGCACGCGGCAAGCACCATGCTGCATGGCGACATGTTGTTTGCGCCAATAAAGCAAGGCGCGGGTAAAGTGCAACACAGAGCTTTCATCCTGTTGCTGTTTATCGATGGCATATTCTGAATGCGTCGGGTCGGCTGGCAACCAAGGAGGTGATGCGCTGAAGCCGAGGTTTTCCGCCTCACTGAGCCAGGGCATTGGCGTGCGGCATCCGTCGCGACCCACATAATTGGCGATAACCTGTTTACCGAATAAATCCCTGCGTAGAGAAGGAGGGACATCGGCCTCTGGCAGTCCAAGTTCTTCGCCCTGAAACAGACTGATCACCCCTTGCAGCGACATCAGCATAGTCAAAAGTAATTTTGCTGCCTCTGGCTGATTATTGGCGTCCTGCCAGCGACTGACGGTTCTGGCTATATCGTGGTTTCCCGTGCTCCAGCAGCCTATGCCGGGATGCACCGACTTCATAAAATCATCGAGCTGCTCACCCACCTGCCCAACACTGTGGCAAAGACTCAGCGATTCGAAAACATTGGCCGCATCCAGGGCGTCACTTTCACTGGTGTAGCGGTCAATCACCGCGTAAGGCGATGGGTCACTTAGAGAACCCAGTAGCCACTTTTTATCGTCGTAACCATCAGCAATCACCCGAAGTTGCTTGAGCAGGTGAATGTTCTCTGGTCGGCTGATGTTGTATCGCTGGCTTTGGTAACGATAGGGATCGGTACGGGCGTCATCTTGCCAGCCCAAATGTCGGGGTGGGTTGTTGCGAAGCTTATCGTCATGAAGAAACAGGTTCACAGAATCCAAGCGCAGGCCACTTACCCCGGTATCTAACCAAAACCGCACGCTTTTATTGAGTTCTCTCACCACATCGGGATTGCGGTAATTGAGGTCAGGTTGGTTGCTTAACGTGTTGTGCAAATAGTACTGCCCGCGCGTGGGGTGCCAACGCCAAGCAGATTCTCCGAATATGGTGAGCCAGTTATTCGGGGGTGTGCCATCGTTTTTCGCCGGTGCCCAAATATACCAGTCCGCCTTAGCGGAGGTTGCGCTGGCACTGCTTTCAATAAACCAAGGGTGTTTGCTGGAAGTGTGGTTGGCGACAAAATCCAGCATCACGGAAAGCCCACGGTTTTTGGCTTCCGCTACTAACTTGGTGAATGTCGCCATGTCACCGTATTCAGTGTTGAGTCCGCGGAGGCTGGTAATGTCGTAACCAAAGTCGCTAAGGGGAGATTCAAAGACAGGGGAAAGCAATATGCCATCAACACCCAGCCAGTCAAAATAGTCGAGTTTTTCAATGATGCCCTGCAGATCGCCGATGCCATCACCGTTGCTGTCATAAAAGCTACGCACATAAATGTGATAGAGAATAGGTGATGCGCTGGGTTTCATTGTTTTTGTTTTATTCCTTAACGGGTTAACCCTTTCAGCGTAGTGCAATTTGTCGGGCTTTTAGGGTGTTATCTTGCTTTACACTGTAAATATGGCGTCTCAATCCACGAATTTTCATTAGCGCTTAATTATCACCAAGTTGCAAAAACAAACTTTGTATATTTGGGGTTATCTCCAACGCTGTCTAAGATTTGAGTATTAGTCACAAATGTGAGCTTTTGACTTCCAATACTCAAGGTAGGACAGAGACATGGGACTTTTCGGAAACAGCAACGACAGCGTCATCAAGCAAGTACTGGACAAAGCCAACGATGCAGTGCTTTACACAGACAGTAAAAACCGTGTGAGCTACATCAATGCAGCGGCAGAACGGCTTTTCAATATGTCTGCAAAAGATGCGAAGGGGAAAGATATCTCCTCATTCAATCTTGGAAGCCTGAATACAGGTTCATTTCAAACCCAGCTCAACGGTCAAGCTTGGGTGGAAGTGAATGTCTCCGAAATTGCAGTGTCTGGCGGCAAGGGCTTATCGGTTTTTGTGAAAGATATTTCCAAGGAATACGGTGAACGTCAGCGCAACGAGCAAATGCTGGAGCAATCTGTGAATGCGGTGGTGTCAATTGATGGTCAGAACAATGTCACCTACATGAACCCTGCTGCAGAAGCCCTTTGGGGATACAGCGCTGATGAAGTTGTTGGAAAGAACGTGAAGATGTTGGTGCCAAAGGAAATCCAGCAGTTTCACGATACCTACGTGAACACCAACCGTCAGAGCCGTGTTGACATCATTGTTGGTACGAGCCGGGATATCGAGTTAGAGCGCCGCGATGGTAGTCGGATTTGGGCGAATCTCTCCCTGTCACGTGTCGAAGTTGGGAACGAAGTGGGTTATACCGCATTTGCCCGGGATATCACCAAAGAGAAGCTTGCCAGTGAGGAGACGGAGCAGGTACTTCGTCAGGCTATTGATGCTGTGGTCAGTATTGATGCCGACAACAACGTGACCTTCTTTAACCCTGCTGCCGAGGAGCTATGGGGTTATTCGGCGGATGAAGTGGTCGGCAATAACGTGCGCATGCTGGTGCCAGATGAGTTTCAGGCCAACCATGACAACTATGTCAACACCAACCGCCGTACCGGCAACGACAAAATCGTCGGTAACGCCCGGGAGTTGGAAATGCAGCGAAAAGATGGCAGCCGAATTTGGGTGAACTTCTCGCTCTCCAAAGTCGATATCGGGGGCAATATCGGTTACACCGCCTTCGTCCGAGATATTTCTGCCCAGCGCATGGCACAGGAATCTATCAACCAGACTTTGTCACAAGCATTGGATGCGGTGGTGACCATTGATGAAAACAACATCGTGACCTTCTTTAATCCGGCGGCAGAGTTGCTTTGGGGCTATTCGTCGGAAGAAGTGATTGGTCAGAATGTGAAGTTACTGGTGCCACCAGAAATTCAGTCTAACCATGACGCGCTCGTGAATTCAAACCGCGTCACAGGGAACGACAAAATTGTCGGTTCGAGTCGGGAAGTGCCGATCCACCGTAAAGATGGACAGCTTTATCACGGCCTTTTGTCTCTTTCCAAGGTGAAGATTGATGGCAAAACCATGTACACCGCCTTCGTGAAAGATGTGACAGCTCAGGTTGAGCAGCGTGATGGCATGGGCGAAATCATGGATGGGGTGGCGAAATCCAGCTCAGAGATTTCCAATATTGCTAAGGTCATCGACGGCATTTCCGAGCAAACTAACCTGCTCGCGCTAAATGCGGCTATCGAGGCTGCGCGTGCCGGGGAACATGGCCGAGGTTTCGCAGTGGTCGCCGATGAGGTGCGTCAACTCGCGACCCGTTCTTCGGAATCGACCAGTGAAATCAACCGTCTGTCTGACGATACCCAAAAACTGCTTACCGAACTTTCAGAAGTCCTCAAAGTGGCGACAGGCCAATAAAACTCAAGACTGGGGACAATATGTCCCCAGTCTTAACAATGAAATAGTTTTCCTTCCTACTGCATATACCCTCTAGCGCACTGTATTCAAAGACTTTGTGTTGTTCAGTGAGTCAATAAAGAGACACGCTAAAAGCGATGCTCTCCTAGACTTGTGGGGAGTACATTTTCAATTCCGGCTCGGCATATAAAAAGAAGCTGGAAAAGCGAGGACAACGTCATGGAAAAAAGCGAAACAGATATTGTTCAGGAAGGCGAGAAAGGGACGTTTGAGTGGCGTGCTTTCTTCTTTATCGCCGTCTTCCTGTTCCCCATTCTCAGCGTGGTATTGATTGGTGGATATGGTTTTCTCATCTGGATGAGTCAGGTGTTCTTTTTTGGCCCTCCGGGTCACGGCTAACAGCGAAGCACATACACTGACCCAATCAAGAGCAAACAATCATGAAAGAATTTATTAGAAAACTTTGGGCGACTCTGCGGCGTCCTGCTACCAAAATCAGTCTCGGGACTTTGACGCTCGGGGGCTTTATTGCTGGGGTGATCTTCTGGGGTGGTTTCAATACCGCACTGGAGTTGACCAACACTGAACAGTTCTGTATTTCCTGTCACTCCATGCGTGACAATGTATACCCAGAGCTGCAGAAAACTGTCCACTGGTCTAACCGTTCCGGTGTCCGTGCCACTTGTCCTGACTGTCACGTTCCGCACAACTGGACCGATAAAATTGCCCGTAAGATGCAGGCCAGTAAAGAGGTATTTGCCCAGGTCTTCGGCGTGATTGGTACGCGGGAGAAGTTTCTCGATAAGCGGCTGGAGCTGGCACAGCATGAATGGGCGAGGTTCAGCGCCAATGGCTCGAAAGAGTGTAAGGCCTGCCACAATTACGCCAGCATGCAGTTTGACAAGATGAGGCCAACGTCGCGCTTCCAAATGCAGCACGCGGCGCAAACCGACCAAAGCTGTATCGACTGCCACAAAGGCATCGCTCACGAACTGCCAGCGGAAATGGATTCAACCGGTGGCTTGATCGGTAAGTTGATTTCCCGTTCTCACAGCACAGACTTCAACAAAGGTGCGCCGATTTACAGCATCAATTTCCTGGAAATGTATGTTGATGAAGGCCTGCAACAAGATGGTGGTGTGCTCGAGCCTGCTTCTATGGTGACCATTCTTGAAGAGAACGACAGCGCGGCGAAAGTCACCCTCACTGGCTGGCGTAAGATGAAAGGTTTTGGTCGTGTGATTTACGAAGACTTTGGCCTGAATATCGCCTCCGCCGCCTTATCGAAAGAAGTGGCACAAAGCCAGACCGATATCCGCACTTTTGAAACCAAAGAAGACGACCTAACCGGCCTGACCTGGCAGCGCGTGGAGGTAGATCTTTGGGTGAAAAAAGCTGACTTCCTTGACAGTATCGATCCAATCTGGACGGAAGCAAAACAGGCTTACGACACCAACTGTAGCTTGTGTCATACCCAGCCTGATGTGGCGCACTTTGATGCCAACACCTGGCCGGGCATGTTCGACGGCATGATGGGCTTTGTTAACTTTGATCAGGCAACTCAGGCTTTGGTGCTCAAGTACCTGCAGAAACATTCCAGCACCTTTGTAGAACACTGAGAGGGATAACAGCATGACAATCAATAGACGAACTTTCCTTAAAGGCATGTTGTCTGTCAGTGCAACGGCTGTCATTGGTCCCAGCCTTCTCGTTGCTACAGACGCACATGCCAATTCAGAACTGCTGGAGGGCACTTGGCGCACCTCTGGTTCTCACTGGGGTGCATTCCGCGCCCGTATCGTCGGCGGTGAAGTCGCCGAGGTGGTTGCGTTCAGCCATGACAAACACCCGACTGAAATGTTGGAAGGGGTGAAAGGCCTGATTTATAACCCATCCCGTGTGCGCTACCCCATGGTGCGCCTTGATTGGTTGAAACGTGCCGAAGGCTGGAACACCACACGCGGTGATAACCGTTTTGTTCGCGTGACATGGGATCAGGCGCTTGATCTCTTCTATAGCGAACTTGAGCGTGTGCAGAAGACTTATGGTCCATCAGGCGTGCTGGCAGGACAAACCGGCTGGCGTCAGACAGGTCAGTTCCACAGTTGTACGACTCACATGCAGCGCGCGATGGCGATGCACGGCTTCTTCGTGAAGAAAATCGGGGATTATTCGACAGGTGCCGGACAAACCATCATGCCTTATGTGCTGGGTTCAACTGAAGTATACGCGCAGCAAACCTCGTGGCAGTTGGTGTTGGATAATGCCAAGCAGATTGTGATTTGGGCGAACGATCCGGTGAAAAACGCTCAGGTTGGCTGGCAGTGTCCAACCCATGATGTGTACGGCTACTTCGATCAACTGAAAGACAAAGTTGCCAGCGGTGATATCAAGGTGATCTCGGTTGACCCTGTGGTCAGCAAGACCCAGAAATTCCTTGGCTGTGAGCATCAGTACATCAATCCTCAAACCGATGTGCCTTTCATGCTGGCATTGGCGCACACCCTTTACACAGAGGATTTGTACGACAAAGAATTCATCAAGGTTTACTGCCTCGGCTTTGAACCTTTTATCGATTACGTCATGGGTAAAACCAAAGACAAAGTTGAAAAAACGCCGGAATGGGCATCCAAAATATGCGGCGTAGAAGCTGATCGTATTCGCGAGTTTGCCCGAATGCTAGCCAGCGAACGCACTCAATTGATGTTCGGCTGGTGTGTGCAGCGCCAGCAACACGGTGAGCAGCCTTATTGGATGGGGGCAGTACTGGCGAGTATGCTCGGCGGTATTGGCCTTCCGGGCTCAGGTGTTTCTTACGCGCACCACTACAGCGGTATTGGTGAACCAGCGACAGGAGCTGCTGGTCCTGGTGGTTTCCCTCGAAACCTCGACCCTGGCATGGAGCCGAAATACAACAACAGTGACTTCAAAGGCTATGCGAGCACCATTCCGGTGGCGCGATGGATAGAGGCGATTGAAGAGCCGGGTAAAGTGATCAACTACAACGGCAGCAAAGTGAAATTGCCGCCGATCAAGATGGTTGTGGTGAGTGGTAACAACCCATGGCATCACCATCAGGATCACAACCGGATGAAGAAGGCCTACCACAACATTGAAACGGCCATCACCATCGACTTTGCGTGGACGGCAACCTGCCGCTTCTCGGACATTGTGTTGCCAGCCTGTACCCAATTTGAGCGTAACGATATCGACCTCTACGGTGCGTATTCAGCAACGGGTGTCCTTGCTATGCACAAGCTGGTGGATCCGCTCTATCAATCCCGGACAGACTTCGAGATTTTCAAGGGTTTGACTGCCCGCTTTGGCTTGAATAAAGACAAAGAGTACGCGCAGGAAATGACTGAGATGCAGTGGGTTGAGAAGCTCTACAACGAGTGTGTGACAGCCAACAAAGGCAACTTTGAAATGCCTGACTTTGAAACCTTCTGGAAGGATGGTTATGTCGGCTTTGGTAAGGGCAGTACTTTTGTCCGTCACGCTTTGTTCCGTGAAGATCCTGAGCTCAATCCATTAGGCACGCCTTCTGGCTTTATCGAAATCACCAGCCGCAAAATCGGCGGATTTGGTTACGAATACTGTCAGGAACACCCTATGTGGTTTGAGAAAGCCGAGCGCTCTCACGGTGGTCCGGGGTCAGAGAAATTCCCGGTGTGGTTGCAATCATGCCACCCGGATAAACGCCTGCACTCACAGATGTGTGAATCGCCCGCGCTGCGTGAAACCTACACAGTGCAGGGTCGCGAGCCTGCCTACATCAACCCTGAAGATGCTAAAGCGCGTGGCGTGAAAGATGGCGATCTGATCCGCGTGTTTAACGATCGTGGACAGCTGATTGCCGGCGCCGTGGTATCGGACGATTACCCACCGGGTGTTATCCGTATTCAGGAAGGGGCATGGTATGGCCCGACAGGATCTGAAATCGGTGCAATTGATACCTATGGCGACCCAAATACGGTGACGCTGGATGTCGGCACTTCTGAGCTTGCACAGGCTTGTAGTGCATACACTTGTTTGGTGGACTACGAGAAATTCAAAGGCGAGGCGCCAGCCGTGAATGCCTTCTCAGGCCCAGAGATCGTCTCGTTGTAAATCTGGGATCAAAACTGTCTTGAGAGCCGCATTTGCGGCTCTTTTTTTGGGCGCAATCCGACCCTTGTATACACTTTATTGAATATAAAAAGATAAAGGATATGCAATGTGCGGTCGCTTTAACGTCACCGATGACCCTTATATGCACGCGCTGTTGGATAGCTTAGGCGTAGATTTAGGCCAACTTCCGATTAGGGTGGGTAACGACATTGCACCCACCGAAACGGTCAGTATTGTGGTGTCGAATGGAAAAGAGACGGTATTGAAAGAAGCCTGCTGGTGGCTGCTGATGCATCATGAAGATGGACGCATTCGCCCACTCACCAAATACGCCAGCTTCAATACCCGTAGCGATAAACTCAATGTCCAAGGCAGCGCAGGTTTTGATGCTTTTCGCCAGACGCGTTGCATTATTCCTGCGTCAGGTTTTGTCGAAACCCAGCAAGGCAATGCCTATGCGATGGATCCCGTGGGGAGTGCCATTGCGTTTGGTGGTTTGTTTCGGCGCTGGATTGATGGGACAACCGGAGAAGAAGTCCTGTCATGCTCAATCGTTACTTTGCCGCCACACCCTAAAATCGCGCCTTACCATGCGAAGTCGATGCCGTTAATACTGCCGCCCGACCCGGATATTCAGAGAAAATGGTTGGCAAGCACCGCAGTGAATGTCGGGGAATTGGAAGCACTGCTCTCGCCGCAATTACCACTGCCATTGAAGGTGACGCCGATAGAAAAAGCGTCTAAGCGTAACCCGATAGGCGAGAGCGTGTTATTGGCAGCTGACTAGGCGGCCATTTTTGATTTCATGGTGTCTGCCACTATGTGTAACAGTGCCACCCAAGCGGCGCGAACTTCTGGAGTAAATTCATCGCCCAGACCGATTTTCAGGGTATGCAGTAAGGCATTGCCGACCGGCGTAAAGTGACTTTTCTTTACCCCGTAGCCTTCATGACGTTGCGCTAACTGATGCAACACAGGCACCAAAGATTCAAGGTCGTTCAGTCCATTGACCGCGGCATGGAGCATCGCCATCAATTTTCTGCCCTGTTGTTTAATGTCCCCTTTAAAGAGCCTTTTAAGGGAAGGATCGTAAGAGAATAAGGTGTCATAAAAAATCTCTGCAGCTTTGAGAGAAATAGGTTCCACCTTGCTAAAACTGGTTTGGATCAGTGTGATTTGTTGTTGTGTTAGCGACATTGCAGTATCCCCAGGGTCTGTTGACCTTTGGTGATGATTTTTGCAGCAGTTTGTTGGGATTTTATGCAAGGCAGAGGCTTCGATGTGTAGTGGCCTACATGAGAAGCCGATAACGCAGCAGAAATTCCCAACAAACGCTGCCCGAAGGGTTCTGCCCTAAGCGTTTTATGCTTTGTTGAGGTGTATTTGCTTAGAATGACTAGGCGGCACACACCTCGCCGCGCCTAAAACGCTTATGGCGAGAACAAAATTTAACCACCAAAGGTCAACAGACCCTTGGACCTTTAATGGTGATGGTGCATTTTGTATGGATCTTTGTTCATATAAACAAGCGTAGAAAAACCTGCTCACATGTCCAATTGATAACTGGCTCAATGCATCAGATCGCCAACAAAATGAAATACGATGCGTATTTGGGGAAGGAAACACAATTTAAAGCTGATAATAATCAATATACCCAAACAACCTGAAGATGCCGGATTCAGCGAGTTTGACTGACGTTGTGATCGCGGCGTCCCTTTGTAGGTGTAGTCACCTCCATCAAAAAGGGACAACAAGGAGCACGACGCCAGTCAACTCGCCCGAAGGGAGGCCCTCAATACGCCCACTTCTTCGTTAAATTCCACGGAAATAGAACAACTATTCCTCGCGAAATTTGCCTTGAATTGAACGCATTGAGGGCCTCTGAATGCGAGCATCTTCAGGTCGTTTGGGTATAATTAACGTTTTCTGTTGGCTATCCTTTTAGGGCTGCGGTAGCTTGATAATGGAGAAAGAAAAGACTGCGTAAACGCGGCGACATGAAAAAGGAGAGACATGTTAAAGCTTGATGATATTTGCTTGCGACCCGCCCGGAATGATGAACGCGATCATTTGTGGCATTTCATTTATGTGCAAAACGAGTGGAAGGCACACGATGCCCCCTATTTTCCGCTCGAGCATCAATCCCGCTTTCAATTCCGACGTCATCTGTTTAAGCGCCTGAAAGAAGCGCAAACCGCGATGGTGATTGACTATAACGGCGAGGCCATTGGTTACCTTTCCTGCTATTGGGAAGATCAGTCGACCCGCTGGCTGGAAGTAGGTATTACGCTTTTCACTTCCCAATACTGGGGAAAACAACTCGGACGTAAAGCGCTGACCCTTTGGATCACCCATCTTTTTGAGCGTTATGACGTCGCCCGTATCGGCCTGACAACGTGGTCGGGTAACCCGCGTATGATGAAATGTGCCGAAGCGCTTGGCCTTCAGGAAGAAGGGCGGATCAGACGGGTTCGCTACTTTGAAGGCAAGTACTACGATTCGCTCCGTTATGGTGTGCTTCGCGAAGAGTGGCAGGCGCAAAGTAAAGGCGATGATACACTTCGCTGTGTTGGATAGCTTTACACTGTAAACATGGAATCTCATATTCACTATCTACGCAAAGGGCAGGGGCGAACGCTCTTGCTTCTTCATGGTTTGGGTTCGAGCAGCGAAGACTGGCAGCATCAAATCGACGCATTCAGCGACCGGTTTGATGTGATTGCACCTGACTTCCCGCTGCACGGCGCCTCACCCGGCGACATTGATACCTTCAGCTTGCCTCACTGTGCAGTCATCATTGCTTCACTGATTGAGCAGCTGGAACTTCGCGATGTACTGGTGGTTGGGGTTTCAATGGGCGGCATGGTCGGTATTGAGTTAGCCACCCGTTTTCCTAAGCATGTTGCAGGGCTATGTGTAGTGAATGCGCTCGCGGAATGTCGCCCGAGAAAGCTCAATGAATGGTGGATGCTGGCTTCAAGACGCTTTTTACTGAAGTTTGTTAGCGTCGAAACCATTGCCAAACTGATGGCGAAGCAACTCCTACCGGGAGATGGTCACGCCCAAACTCGGGATGAGGTGATCAGTCGCTGGTCGAAAAACCACAGGGAAAGCTACATTGCGGCCTTTAATGCCGTGGTGAACTGGGACGCATTGAACAAACTCTCCAAGCTGAAATGTCCGCTGTTTATGCTGACCTCAGAGTTTGATTACACGCCGGTCGCGTCGAAAAAAGTACTCGCTTATCTCTATCCTGATGGGCAATTCGCTTGTCTTCCCAATGCCAGACATCTTGTTCCGATTGAAAAGCCGACTGAGTTCAACGAAGTGCTCAGTCATTGGCTGATTGAACGAACCTAGCGCACCTTTCTCATCCCTTTGGATTGTTCTGCTTCACTCAACTGCTAGAATTCTCGCAACGCATTTCAAAGAAAATGCGATATATATCCAAACGACCTGAATGCTGCATCTTCAAGTTGTTTGGGTATCTACCCAAACAAAAAAGAAACCAAGAGAGTCACCATGAAATTGGAAGCAGTCGACTTCAACGCGCCAGACGCGGCTGAACGTTTTGTTGAATCCCTACGCTCAACAGGATTTGGCGTTCTGAAAAATCACCCAATCAGCCAGAATCTGGTGTCGTCAGTGTATGAAAACTGGCAAGGCTTTTTCGATAGCGAAGAGAAAATGCAATATCGATTCAAGCCAGAAACACAGGACGGATTGTTCCCGGCAGAGGTGTCTGAGGTGGCAAAAGGCCACAAGAAAAGAGACATCAAAGAATTTTTCCATTACTACCCTTGGGGTCAGTGTCCGGATGACCTGAGAGAACAGCTGCAAGGCTACTACGACGAAGCGAACGGTCTGGCGAAAATCCTGCTGGGCTGGGTAGAAGCGCACTCGCCGGAAAATGTATCTTCACTTTACTCGCAATCCCTCTCGAGCATGGTGGATGGCAGCGAGCAGACTTTGCTTCGCGTACTGCACTACCCGCCAATGAAAGGTGATGAAGACCCAGGTGCTATCCGTGCTGCCGCCCATGAAGACATCAATCTGCTGACTATCCTTCCTGCGGCCAATGAGCCAGGCCTGCAAGTATTGGGTAAAGACGGCGAGTGGTTGGATGTGCCTTGTGATTTTGGCTACCTGATTGTCAACATTGGCGACATGCTGCAAGAGGCATCTGGCGGCTACTTCCCGTCAACCACACACCGCGTGGTCAATCCAGAAGGGGCTGACATGACTAAGTCCCGCATTTCCTTGCCTTTGTTCCTGCATCCAAAGCCAGAAGTGGTGCTGTCTGACCGCTATACGGCCAACAGCTATCTGATGGAACGTCTGCGCGAGTTGGGCCTGATCTAACGCTTCAATTCCAAGCTAGATTTATATACCCAAACGACCTGAAAATGCCTGAGTTCAGAGGTCATCAATGCGTTCAATTCGAGGCAAATTTCGCGAGGAATAGTGGTTCTATTTCCGTGGAATTTAACGAAGAAGTGGGCGCATTGAGGCCCTCCCTTCGGGTTAGTTGACTGACGTCGTGCTCTTTGTTGTTCCTTTTTTATGGAGGTGACTACACCGGCAAAGGAGCGCCGCGATCACAACGCCAGTCAAACTCGCTGAATCCTGCATCTTTAGGTTGTTCGGGTATAAGCCGGTGACACGATTCGTGCACCGGCTTTTTTGTTGCTCCAGATCGGGCTTCTTTCTCCCAGAAACCATTAAGTTAGCTTTTTCGCTCAATTGCGTGTCTCAAGAGGAAGATTAGGAATTTTCAACTAGTATTCTATGAGAGGAACAGGAGTCTCAAAAATGCAAAACTCTTTCATGTCACCACTGAAACGAGCCATAAGCAGTATTTTTGGCTTCGATGCAGAACTCGAGTCGGAGGCGAACGCCAAGATCGCCGCCTTGGATAAGTCTCTCGCCATCATCGAATTTGATACCACAGGAAAAATTCTCTCAGCCAACGAGAATTTTCTGAAAGTGATGGGTTATACCCCGGACGAAATCATCGGAAAACATCATTCCTTGTTCGTGGAAAAGGCATTTGCCAGTTCCAGTGAGTACAGGGATTTTTGGCAAAGACTGTCAAACGGTAAGTCAGTGTCCGGTGAGTTCAAGCGAATTGGCAAAAACGGTATCGATGTCTGGATTCAGGCAACTTATAACCCTGTTTATTCGCCCAAAGGAGGTGTCGTGAAAGTGGTGAAATTCGCGACCGATATTACTCAGGAAAAAAATAAGAACCTCGACACCTTGGGGCAGATTAAAGCCATTAACCGCAGTCAGGCGGTGATCGAGTTTGACCTTAAAGGCAATATCCTGCGTGCCAACGAAAACTTCCTGGTTGCCATGGGGTACACCGAAAAAGAGGTGGTGGGCAAACACCATTCCATTTTCGTGGAGCCTGCGACGGTACAGTCTGGAGAATACAAAGGCTTTTGGGCAAAACTGGCCAAAGGTGAATACCAAAGTGCCGTATACAAGCGTGTTGCCAAAGGCGGCAGAGAAGTTTGGATCAGTGCTTCGTACAACCCAATTTTCGATGACAATGGCAAACCATTCAAAGTGGTGAAGTTCGCGACAGATGTGACCGAACAGAAGATGCGTAATGCTGATTTCTCAGGTCAAATCCGAGCTATTGGGAAATCGCAGGCTGTGATCGAATTTGAACTGGACGGCACCATTCGCACCGCCAACGAAAACTTCCTTAACACTGTCGGCTACACACTGGAAGAAGTGCAGGGTAAACATCACTCGATGTTTGCCCCCCCAGGATTGAAAAACTCCCGGGAGTACAAAGAATTCTGGAAATCGCTTGCGGCGGGTGAATTCTTTTCCGGGGAATTCGAGCGCGTCGGAAAAGGCGGCCGCCAAATCTGGATTCAGGCTTCTTATAACCCGATTTTTGACCTTAACGGTAAGCCATTCAAAGTCGTGAAGTATGCGTCTGACATTACCGATCAAAAACTGAAAAATGCCGATTACGAAGGCCAGATTGAAGCCATAGGCAAATCTCAGGCAGTGATTGAATTCAACATGGACGGCACCATTCGCCACGCTAACGAGAATTTCTTGGCAGCGATGGGATACTCCTTGAGCGAAGTGAAAGGGCGTCACCACTCCATGTTTGTTGCCCCTGAATACAAAAACTCAGCCGAGTACAAAGCCTTCTGGGACAAACTCAACCGCGGTGAGTATGAGTCTGCGGAGTTCCAGCGCTTTGCCAAAGGCGGCAGGGAAATTTGGATTCAGGCTTCATACAATCCCATCTGCGACGCCAGTGGCAAGCCATTCAAAGTGGTGAAATATGCCACAGACATTACCGCTAAAAAGCGGGCAGTGGCAAAAATCAGCGCGTGTTTGGTGTCTCTGTCGAAAGGGGATTTGAGCGTATCTATTCCTTCAAAATTGGATGAAGAGTTTGAACCTGTCAGGGAAGCACTGAATTCCACCATCGAGCGATTGAACGAGCTGGTGGTGGATATCAACCGCACGGCGACGTCTGTCAGTAACGCTGCCCGTGAAATCAAGGTGGGTACCAGTGACCTGAGTGATCGCACTGAATCGCAAGCGAGTAGCCTTGAAGAAACTGCTGCCAGCATGCAGGAAATGACCTCTACGGTGCAGCAAAATGCCGATACATCGCAAAGCGCCGTTAAGCAGGCCAGCGAAGCCACCAAAAAGGCTGAGCGAGGCGGCTCGGTGGTGGAAGATGCGGTCAACGCCATGGCTGAAATTGAAAACTCCAGTAAGCAGATTTCAGACATCATTGGCGTCATTAACGAGATTGCTTTCCAGACTAACCTGTTAGCACTGAACGCCGCGGTTGAGGCGGCACGCGCTGGTGAGCAAGGCCGCGGTTTCGCGGTGGTGGCCGGTGAGGTGCGTAACCTTGCCCAGCGAAGTGCCAAAGCCTCGGTGGAGATCAAAGACCTTATCAATGCCAGCGTTAACAAGGTCAAAGACGGTACCCACCTGGTGCGTGAGTCGGGTGAGAACTTGGTAGAAATTGTGGATGCTATTCGCAGTGTATCGTCCATGATCGACAACATGAGCACGGCAACACAGGAACAGTATCAGGGGATCGGTGAAATTAACCGAGCGGTCACCGAAATGGATAACATGACGCAGCAAAATGCCGGGCTTGCTGAAGAAGCAACCGCGGCGAGTGAAAACATGCTGGTGGAAGCAGAAAACCTGCAGGAGCTTGTCAGGTTCTTTAAAACCCGCAGCGCCTGATCTTTCGCGGATAACTAAATAAGCCGGACTCATGTCCGGCTTATTTATTTGTTGCGTATCTTATTGACGAGCTAAGGTTGTGGAAGCTCTCTGCATCTCGTCGTCTCAACGTCTATTTGTCGTTATCGCCGTCATAGAACTCGAATTCAATGTCGTCGTCATCGTCTTCCACATCGTCTTTTGCCTTCGATGCGAACTGGAATTTTGGTTTTGAGGGTGGGCTTTGCACCTCGATATCGTCATCCAGTTCGCGATAGCTGTCATCACTGAATTCGAGGAAGCCATCATCCTCGTCGTCAAGCTCCTCTTCAAGAAGGGAAGCGTCTTGTTCATCTGGAAGGTCAAAGAAGGCGACCATTTCCGTCATGTCTTGTGAAAGGCTCCACATGCCTTCACTGGCGGTGGTGACTTGCTCGACCAGCGCTGCGTTCTTCTGGGTGACGCTGTCCATTTTGGTGATCGAGAGATTCACTTGCTCGATGCCAACACTTTGCTCTTGGGCAGCGTCAGAGATTTCTGCCATTTTGCCGCCCATCTCTTCCACCATAGAAACGATTTCTGCCAGGGTCTTTCCTGAGTTGCTGACATATTCTGCCCCAACTTCTACTTTCTTGTTGCTGGCTTCAATCAGCTCTTTGATCTCTTTGGCTGCGCTGGCTGAGCGTTGGGCCAAGCTTCTGACCTCGCCTGCCACCACGGCAAAACCCCGGCCTTGTTCACCGGCGCGGGCAGCTTCAACAGCAGCATTGAGCGCTAGCAGATTTGTCTGGAAAGCGATCTCATCAATCACGCCAATAATCTCCCCAATTTCGCTACTGGCTGTACTGATATCTTCCATGGCGTTGATAGTGCGGGTAATGGCTTGACCGCCTTCTCGGGCTTTAGCCCGTGCTTTCATGCTGACCAGTTTGGTGGAAAGTGCGTTTTCAGCGCTCTGTTTCACTGTGCTTGTCATTTCTTCCATGCTGCTCGATGTTGCCTGCAGTGAGGTTGCCTGTTCGTCTGTGCGAAGGCTCAGATCCTGATTCCCTGCCACAATTTCCCGTGATGACACAGAAACCGTCCCTGCTGTTTCACGGATACGACGGATCACATCGGTGAGCTTGTCGATGGTCAGGTTGGTGTCTTTCTTGAGCTGGCCGAGTCGACCCGTGTAGTTTTTCTCCATGCGTTCTGTCAGGTTACCCCGCGCCATCGCCGCCAGTATGCGTTGCATGTCTGCCAATGAATCATCAATGTTTTTGGTCAGGGTGTTGAGCCCTTCAGCGAGGTTGTAGAAAAATCCCTGTTTTCCGCTCATCTCAATACGGGCACTGAAATCGCCACGCGCTGCTGCGGAAATGACATTGTCGATTTCCCGTTCAATAGCCACTTCGCTGGTGCGGTCAGTCCATTCGATCACTGTGCCTATGCGTTCACCCTCGTCGTCAAACATTGGCTGAGCACTGATAGCCATCACTTTGGTGCCGACAAAAAACTCACTGGTGAAAGCTTCTGTGATGTTTTCCAGTACTTGTCTCTGATGGTGAGGATCTTTGTGGAACAGGTCGATGGATTGACCGACCACCGAACTAGGGTCGAAGTCTGGAAGTTCTTGCCTGAAATCGTCCGCGGCAGTTTGCAGCATCTCTTTCGCAGCGTTATTCAGGTAGATGACCTGGTGTTCACTGTCAGACATCATGATGTTGTTCGAAACGCAATCCAGCGCTTGTCTGACTCTGGCATTCTCTTCGGCAATGGTTCGTGCTTCCTGCTCAAAAGCCTGTTTAACAAACTCTGCCCTCTCGGCGTTTTCCAATGACGCGTTGGTGGCCTCTTTGATTGAATGCAAATCGCCCTTGTAGTCGCCGTTGATGCGAAGGCTCAAGTCGCCTTCCGCAATGCGTTCCATGACCCTGTTTATTTCGCTGAGCGCGTTTTGGGTTTCTGTCATCAGCGTATTGAATGCTTTGGCGGATTGGCACACTTCATCTGAGCCCCTGACGGGCAGACGGATGGAGTAATCGCCTTCCCTTGAGACGGCTTTCAAGCTTCGCGTCATATTGATAATAGGGCGCGTCACTGATCGGGTAATGGTCAGGGCGATGATTGCCCCCACGACGACGCCAATAATACCGGTAAGCTTTAAAACCTGTGTGATGGAGGCGTTCATTTCCGCCAGTTGCGCGACTTCTTTATTAAGCTGTGCCCGTTGCAGGGCATCCAGGTCTTGCACCAGTTGTTGTGAAAGTACAGAGAGGGGAGAGGCTTTGGTTCCCAGCAGATACTGCGACATGTTCCAGCGTTTGGACTCACGTAATTGATACATCTTGTCTACGTCATCGGCAAAGCGGTCACGCAGCGGTGAATAGCTGTCAAAGAGCTCCCGTTGCTCTCGGGTTAGCAGGTAGCGCTTACTTTCAATGTCATAGAAAGCGTTACTGTTCGCGGTCCAATGCTGGAAATAGGTGGCTTTGTAGTTCTGATTGCCACTGATGAGGTATGAGCGGGCGGAGGCAAAAGCGAGAGAAAGCGAGGCACTTGAGTGGGCAAAGACACCGAGCAACTTCTTTCTCTCAGGTGTAGACGGTAGAGATTGTTCCAGTTGGGCGAGTTGATTGATGTCATCAAGCATTCTCATCGCGACGGGAGAAATATCCAATTTGAACATCTTCATCGCGGGTTGCTCATCTTCGGTATGGGCAATTTGTTCTGCTTCGTCCTGAGCACTTCGGTACTGTTTCAGGCTGACTTCCAGCGCGGACAGTTTTTCGGCATAGCCCACGATATGTTGATTGTTTAACGTATTTTCTTTGAGGACAGCCATTTGCTGGTCAATGCTGTCCCAAACTTCCTGACGCTGTGTTTTCAGCTTTTCATCGCCCAGCACCAGATATCCGCGCAAAATGGCAAGAGACTTATTGATTTCCCCTACCAGACCGCTGGCAGCCAATGTGCTGGGAAATGTTGAATTGACCAGCTCATTTTCCAATGCCTGCAGGTTGCGTAATCTGTCATTTGAGATGACCACGGCTGTGACAAGAATGGCCAGGATTAATCCAAAGCCAAATGCCAAGCGTTTACCTATCGTGATGCGAAATATTTTATGGTTCATCTTTGCTCACTCTATCTGCTGCATTTACTCGCTAAGGAGAACAATCAGTTTGCGGTCGATCAGGTCGACCATGGCATAAACATCTGACGGTGTTTTTGGGCGCTGATAAGTCCGGTTGCTGTAGAAGTCACCAAAGCTGTTTTCGGGTTCCATGACGGAAAGGGTGGCGGCAATGGTGTCAAGGCAGGAGCCTGCTAACAGAAAAACTTCAGCGGGGATGGCTTGCGCTTTTTCGCGGGTGACACGTTCAACAAGATCAATGCCGTAGTCGTCGGCGAGTTGGTCGATGCGGTTGGCTAGTTGGCTCAGGGCGACGAAGACTTGCTCGGGTGTGTAGCCCTGCACGGGAATGATTTTTCTTGGCAATGAAGAGGCGAGTTCAGGTTTGTATCGGTAGGCATAGTGCATCACGATGGCATCAACATTTTTAACCAGCGAGAACACCTCGGTAGGGGTCAGCTCCCCGTAACGGTCCGAATAACCATAGGCCTTGGTGTCATGTGTATTCGCAAAGGCTGGGCACGCCATAAAAATCACAAGACTTAGATAGCAGGCTGTAACCCACCTGCCGAAACACGGCATCTGACAAAGCATCTGGTTCTTTAATTGCAGCACTTCTTTCATCACCACATTTGCCATTTCTGAGATTGATACGATTGAATCAATAACGTGACTTTGGTTCACATTTAAGTCTAGACCGATATGGCAAAGCGTGTGGTAGCAGGCTTTTCTCTAACTCCCTGTTTATGAAAGAGTCCTTGGAGGTTGAAGAGTGGGAGTTTGAAAAACAAAAAGCCGCATTAAAAAGCGGCTTCGTCGGCAGCGGCAATTTGCTGTAGCCAGCGCCCCAGTTTCAAGATTTCTGGCTGCCTTGCGCGGTGTTTTTTGTAGACGAAATAGAGGCTGTCTCCGGTAGGAATTTCATGCAGGGGAATACGTACCAGCTGTTCGCGGTCTATCTCGTTCATAAAGTAGTGGTTGAGCAGGGTGACGCCATGGGAATAGCGCGCCGCTTCTGTCGCGAGCAACATATGGCTGAAGGTGTGAATTTTTACGTCTCTGGGCAGTGTGTAGCCTCCGACCTTACACCACTCTTTCCAGTCGTTTTCCATCAAGGATCTTACAGACAGCAAAGGATATTCCCAAAGCGCATCAGGCAAGGGTTTGTCTTTGATTTGTTGCCAGATTTTGGTGCTGCACACAGGGTAAATGTATTCGGTATACAAAAGCTCGTATTCGTAGTTTTTACCGGGCGCAAAGTCGGTGATAAAGCAGTCGCCCATTTTGTCTGAGAGATCCGGGCGATGAGCGTACATCTCAAGGGAAAGATCGATTTCAGGGTGCTTGGTGCGAAAATCTGAAAGTTGGGGCATGAGCCATTTCACCGCAAGCGAGCTAAACACTGCCAGACGAAGATTGCCAGAAACCCCCTCTCGAACCTGAAGACTGGCGCGGGCAATGGCCTGGAGTGGGTCGCCAATATCGTCATAGTAACGTTGCCCCACCGGGGTTAAGTGCAAGTTCCGACCCTGGCGTTCAAAAAGGGACTCTCCCAGAAAATCTTCCAGTAAACGGATCTGGTGGCTGACGGCACTTTGGGTCACGTTCAAAGACTCTGCTGCGCGCGAGAAGCTATTCAAGCGGGCAGTGGCTTCGAAATATTGAACGGCTCGGAGCGGTGGAAGTTTCATTATCTAAAAAACTCATAGAACCTGAATAATCATCATTATACGTCATGAAAAACTGCCGCTACTATAAGGATTCTGTGAGCTATGTTGCTTTTTCTCGCTTAAAGGAGGAATTAGGTATGCGCAATATCTCAGTAGGTTTCGCCATGACGTTGCTGGTGATAGGAAACCTCAGCGCAACGTTTTCCGATGCGCTGGTCAAAACCATGGAAGGAGGGCCAGACGGCGCCATCTTCCAGTTCGCGCTGTTTCGTCAGGTATCTGCCGTGCTCATTTTGCTGCCTTTCTGTTTGACGGCACCTGTGAAGAATTTGACGTTGGGACTGAAATGGCACGCACTGCGCGCGCACATTTGGTTGCTTGGTGTGTTCTTTGCGATTGTGGCACTCACGACCATGCCACTGGCAACAGCGAATGCGATTTTCTATGCGGCACCCTTGGTCATGCTTCCGCTTGCGGCGATCTTTTTGAGAGAGAAACTCTCAGTAGCATCTATCATTGCTGCCGTGGTGGGGTTTATTGGTGTATTAATTCTGGTGCGTCCAACCGAGTTTAGCTGGGCGGCGATGTCCGCACTGATTGTGGCTGTCACGCTGGCCATCAACAACCTGTTGATCCCGAAAATTCCGCGCGTTCAGACGGTGCCACAAACTTTGCTGCTGCATAACTTGATTGGTATTCCAGTCGCGTTCGCATTGGCACTTTATGAAGGTATGCCGTTCAGTCTGGACTTGTTCTGGCGTGCTGCTGGCTCGACCGCTTTCATTCTGGTTTACGCCGCGACCTGTGTGATCGCGTATCGCGCAGCAGAAAGCAACAAGATTGCCAGTGCCGAATACAGCGGCTTGGTGTGTGCGGTTGGTGTGGGCTTGGTTTTCTTCGGTGAAGTGCCGGATATGCTGATGGTGGTGGGTACGACCCTGATTGTTGTACCTCTGCTTTGGCTGGCAGGACGTGAGAAACGAAAGTCGCGCAAAGCCAAAGCGGCTGCACTGGAAAAAACGCCAGAAGAGATTGCTGAGCCAGCATAACTGAACGAAGAACAGAGAACCTAAAACGCTCCCACGCTTGCAAAACCGAGGGAGCGTTTTTTTATCCCCAGCCGCAAAACGAAATGCATTTTTCTTAATTTGAATACTGGAAGGCGAAATGCTGGGCAGATTGGTTGAACTGCCAGAAGACAGTCAATAAAGTGAGGCAAAACAAAAGAAAAGTGAGGGTAGGGATAACCCCTTCACACGGTTGGCAAAGGAATCTCTCATGTATAAATACGTCTTCGCAGCGTTATTGCCAGTGATCTTCGCTGGCTGCTCGTCTTCAGAAAAACCGACCTTTGATATCGCGGCTCAGCAGGAGAAAGAGCAGGACGCCGCGAAAAAAGGAGAAGTGCTACCGGAGCCCGCTTCTCTGTATTTTGTCAGTAGCAACGACTCACAAGACTACGATCCCGAGTGGGACGATACTCAAAAAACTAACCAACAGAAGCTGCTCATTGCCAACGGCGACCATGAAGTCACTCTCTTCACGGATCATCTGGAATGCAAAGACCCGATGGGGCTGAGCATGGAAAGTCTGGGCACCAAGAGCATGACCATGCCGCGGGGCGAGAAAGTAACGTTGAATGTGTCTTTCCACGCTAACAGCTTTGCCGCGGGTGGTGCGTCTTGTGTGAACACCTTTACCTTCAACGTCGATGAAGGGAAAAGCTACACAGTGAACCATAAATTCAGCTTGGAAGACGGCCTATGCACTGTGTCGGTGTTTGACGATGAAGCCAAAGCCGCGATTGATGTGTTTGCCCGCAAAGGCCCTTACCTTTGCACTCCTGAAGATCTGAATGAAGACAACGCAGCCCAACGTATTGAGTTGAGCGCGGGTCGCTTCTAATCCTTTAATTTCGCCGGAATGTTAGCGACCAAGTAACTAATGAGCGCTTTCAATCTGGCGGGTTGGTGCCGATCTCTGTGATACAGCAAATAGAGTGGCACCTTATCCACCTTCCATTCTGTAAACACCGACTCGAGTTTTCCTTCTGCTTCATAAGACGTGCAATATAGTGCGGGCAAGCGACATATCCCGTTCCCCTGAAGCGCCGCGTTCAAAAGCACGTGACCGTTTTTACATTGTAAATGGCCGTGTACTTCCACATCGGTATGCTGCTCTGGGTCGTCGGATTTCACGTATCGCCACTTGGTGACAGACCCGGTCAGACAGTCATGTTGTTGCAATTCTTTTGGGTGTGATGGCCTTCCTTTGCGCGCGAAATAGTCCGGAGAGGCGTAGGTGCCTATCTTGATTTCTCCCAGCTCACGGCCAATCAGCAATGAATCTGCCAACGCCCCCATTCGAAGCACTAAATCAAAACGGGACTGCACCAGATCAACCCGTTCTGAGCTGAAATCAAGCTCGATACTGATCTCCGGGTTTTCGGCGCAGAAGGCGTGTATCACATCGCCAATCAAAGACTCTCCCAAGATGCCGCCAACACAGTTCACCGCAATATGGCCACGCATCTGATCAGCATCGTTGCTGGCGAGAGTTATCGCTTCATCCAGTTGTGACAGTGCAGCCCGGCAGCGGCTAAAGAAGGTTTCTCCTGCCGCGGTTAAGCGCTGAGATCGGGTCGTACGGATGATCAGCTGTACACCCAACCTGGCTTCCAATTGGCTTAACTGGCGAGACATATGGGCGCGGGAAGCATTCAGCGACTCTGCGGCTTTCGAGAAGCTACCGGTCTCTGCGATGGCTACAAAGGCGCGGATGTCACTCAGGCTTTCGCCGAGGATTTCTTTATTGGTGTTCATTTGGTAACACTGAGTTTTATTGTGACATATATATCAACAATGATGACTTATTTAGAATGCAGCCTCAACCAAAACAACAAGGTCTTTGAGGAAGAACATCATGAAAAAGTTGGCTGTCATTACAGGTGCAAGTTCAGGTATCGGTGAAGCGATCGCAAAACAACTGTCCGCACTGGGTCACCCGCTGCTGCTGGTGGCGCGCCGTGTCGAGCGTTTAGAAGCGCTGAACCTGCCAAACACCCTTTGTCGTAAAGTCGATGTGACTGACAAAGCCGCATTCGAAGCAGCAATTAAAGAAGCCGAGGCGGAATACGGCGAGGTAGACCTACTGGTGAACAACGCAGGTGTGATGCTGCTGGGTGATGTAGCGACACAAAATGCCGCAGAGTGGCAAACCATGTTCAACGTGAACGTTGTTGGCTTGCTGAATGGCATGCAGGCAGTGCTTGAGCCAATGAAAGCGCGCAACGGCGGCACTATTGTAAACATCAGCTCAGTGGCTGGCCGCAAAACCTTCCCGAATCATGCGGCTTACTGCGGCACTAAATTTGCGGTTCACGCGATTTCTGAAAACGTGCGTGAAGAAGTGGCGGACGCCAATGTTCGTGTCATCACCATCGCCCCTGGCGCGGTAGAAACCGAGCTGCTTTCCCATACCACCAGCGATGAAATCAAAGCAGGTTACGACAGCTGGAAAGACGAAATGGGCGGCGTTCTGGCTGCAGATGATATCGCCAGCACCGTTTGCTATGCGTACTCCTTCCCACAAAACGTGTGCGTGCGTGAGATTGTGATCACCGCTACACGTCAGCAGCCTTAACTGGAAAGTCCAGGAGTTTCGCAGCGCCACTGATTGTGGCGCTATCAATACAAAGGGGAAGGTATGCAGATTTTCAACGCTGATTTCATCTTAGTTTGGAGTGATATCGTGCGAGTTTAAAAGAACCTGAGTATTGGTGTGTCCCTCCTCAGTAAGTTGGCTGAGCGCGATAGAAGTCCTCGTTGAACGCCAAACTGCCCCACATAGCATGAGCGTGAGCGCAAATTACCGTTTTTTCATCCACGAAATCTTCAGTCAGCGTGTCTGATTCTGGGTGATACTGATAAGTAGATATCCCTAGTTCGGGCCTCAGAACAACGACTTTATTATCTGCCGTCATCCAACCGAAATTTTTACCCCTTTGCATCATGGCACGTTGATTTTTTGTAGGGACGTCTTTGGTGAGGTCGTAACCTATCATTGGATTGATGCTGCTGATACCAGCGAGTGACAGTAGTGTCGGGGGTAGATCAAGTTGGCTGGTTAAACGGGAGTCAAACCTTGGCTCAATGCCGCCACCAAGAATAATAGCGGGGATCCTGAAGTGACCGATGGGGACTGGCAAATCTCCGGTTGCCCTAGCATCATGGTCTGCCACAATCAGGAAGATGGTATTGTTCCAGTAGTTTGACTTTTTGGCTCGTTCAATAAATTTGCCTACTGCATAGTCTGCATATTTTACGGCGTTCTCCACCGTGTTTTTGGGGCTGTTAAATGGCGTTATCTTGCCATCAGGATACTCAAAAGGGCTGTGATTCGAAGAGGAGAACACCAAACTGAAGAAGGGTTTGTCCTGTTCCTCTAACTGAGTAAACAGCGTATCTGCTTTATCATAGAGATCTTCGTCTGAAGCCCCCCAAGATCCAACAAACTTTGGCTCGTCGAATGTTGGAAAGTCCTGAATATCAGTAAATCCGTTTCCTAGGAAAAAGTTCTTCATGTTGTCGAAATGGCTTTCCCCACCATAGATGAATTGAGTGTGATACCCCTGAGATTTTAGTAAATCAGCGATAGTAAAAAAGTTGGTCTGACTTTTTCCTAGTTTGACGACAGATCGCGCGGGTGTCGGTGAGAAACCTGTTGTCAAAGCTTCAATACCTCTGACAGAACGGGTGCCAGTGGCATACATACGGCTGAACGCCCAACTCTCATCAATCAGTTGGTCAAGATAGGGTGACGTATTTATGCCTCCTAAACGGCTAATATAGCGGGAACCATGACTTTCAAGCAGCAGGATAACGATGTTCTTGGGTTTCCCTTGATAGGAAGCCGTACGCTTTGTAAGCGTAGGGGCATTCGCTGAAATAAACGCTTCGTTCTTCACCAGCATATTTTGTTGTACTTCTCTAATGATTTGTTCTTCACCCATTGGTGGGTAAAACTTGAATGCATTGGCTTCTGAACTCATTTGTTTGGCGGCAAATATCAGGGAATAGGATGAGTTGAGTGTGAGGTCATTGATTAGTGGATCGGTTGAAAATGACACCATGGCTGGATTAAGGGGACGATGTCCGAAGCTGGATCGCGCTCCCATGACGCCAATAGCAACCACACAAAGCGCTATCAGAGGGCGCCAGTACCATTTGGGATAAGAGAGGTGACTGACTAAGCGCTTTGACCAGCGCCAGCCCAGTATTACCGTAGAGACTGACACGACCAAGCCGATGAAGAGTTCTAATTTGTAGCCACTCCAAAGCATGCCAAACACTTCTTTGGGATAAATCAGATATTCGATAAAGAGGCGGTTGGGGCGTAGGTCATATTCAATGATAAACGGAACGGTGGCGACTTCCATGTAAACCACAAGCCAAAGTCCGGCAGTGATCCAGATACGCAGGGTGAAATGCCATATCCTCCCCAATAAATGCTCACCTGAAAGTAACGAGGATAGTAGTGAAGGCAGGATGAGCAGATAGGAAACACTTGAAATATCAATACGAAGTCCGCTTACCAGAAGGTGCCCCCACCCCTGTGCTGCATTGACTCTATCTATCTGCCAGACTGCGAGTGCCATTCTGGAGATGAGCATCAGTAATAAAACGACGAGTGCTGTTGCTGCAATGGGGTACAAAGGCCCTAGGTACTTTTTGAATTTGTTCATCAGAATACTCATATCACTTCATAAACTGCGAGAAATGAAACTGCGCACTATTCATTCACGATAATTTGGATATGAATGAATCACACGCTCCATAAATAAGATGTCAGCGGTTATTAGAAATACCGAAAATACGTTCTATGGTTTTGTTGGGAGCTCGACGGGTTCTTCTTAGCGGAGGTCGAATTGGGTAAAGTGAGATGGCAGGGTTGCTATAACCGTAAAAAAAGCCACCTTTACGGATGGCTTCTTAAAGATATTTTGTTATCGCTTATGGGCTACCCATACCCGAGAAAGAGCGTAGGGAGTATCAGCGATATTGCGGGCACAAAGGTGATGATAAGCAGTGCGCCTATCAACACGGCAACCCAAGGCAAAATACGCCTGGCTATCCGCTCGAAGGGTATTTCCCCCACCTGTGCGGCCATAAAGAGGTTTGCCCCCAAGGGTGGAGTAACAAAGCCGATGGCGAGCGCCACGATCATCACAATACCAAAGTGCACCAAATCAACCTGTAGCTTGGTTAACACAGGCAACAGCACTGGCGTTAGGATGACAATGGAAGCGAGGGTTTCGAGGAAGGTACCGATAATCAGCAGTAAGACCAAAATCGCCACCAGCACCAAGTATTTGTTCTCTGTGATTGAAAGAACAAACTGTGCTAGCTCTGTCGGAATTTTCTCTAGCGCGATGATACGACCGAACGCCACAGACGCACCGATGATCACCAGCACCGCTGACACCAACATGGCTGATTCCAGCATTATCTTTGGCAGTGCTTTGAGCGGTAATTCGCGATAAACCAGACAAGATACCACCAAGGCATAGACGACTGCCACGGCAGATGACTCCGTGGGGGTGACAATACCGCCGTAGATCCCGCCCAGAATCACCACGGGCATAATCAGCGCTAGCTTCGCTTCGTTTAGCACGTGGAAAATCTCTTTCCCAGTGGCGGCTGGCCGTTGCTCTGCCATGGTTACCTGTGTGGCCTGCTTGCGATACAGGTAGTTGTAGGTCATCAGGGTTAAAGCAATAACAAGCCCCGGCAGGATCCCTGCCATAAAGAGGGCGGTCACTGATACCCCTGCCGCTACCGCATACACAATCATGACCACAGAGGGTGGGATCATCACACCCAAACCTCCGGCACTGGCGACCATTGCACCAGCATAGGCACGGTCATAGCCACGTTTCACCAAGGCTGGAATCATGGCCAACCCGACTGCTGCCACAGTGGCAGAGCCTGTGCCTGAAATGGCTGCGAAGAACAGACATGCCATGATGGTTACCGTACCTAAGTCCCCCGGCGCACGTCCGAACAGGGTATCGGCGACTGCGATTAAACGCTTGGAAATACCGCCTTTACTCATCACATTACCTGCCAATGTAAACAACACCACAGCAATCAGGGTGAAACTGTTGATGCCACTGACAAGTCCTAGCGCATAGAGGTCGGGTTTTAAAAACGGTATGTACATGATTGCCACGAGAGAGGCTGAGCCAAGCGCAATGCCGATGGGCACGCCAATCAGGAGCATGACAAAGAAGCTAAGAAAGAGGATCAGAGAGGTCATTGTGGCATCTCCTCATTCTGGTACATGGAGATATCGCCACGTACCCCAATCAGATAGAGAGAGTAAAGCAAACGCAGCGCACACAGGAGACCGGAAAAAATGATCGCTGCATAAAGCACAGACGTTGGCCACTGGGTGGCAGATAAGGCTTTACCCCGGGCAATGGCTTGCTGGGTGATCTCGATGCCCAATACGCAGACCGTGATGGAATAAATCAGGAAAATCGACTCACTGACAAGCAAGATCATGCGCTTGAACTTAGCGGGAAACTTATCGACAAAAAACGTCACGCGCATGTGCCTGTGCTCACGAATGGCATAGCTGATGCCAAAGTAGATGAGATACACAAAACAGATCCTTGCGATTTCGTTGGCAACAACGATGGATGTCGAGAAAGCGAAGCGCGCTATGACGTCCGCAAAAACCATGATGATGATAGTGAGCAGGCTGGCGACAATCACCGTGGGCTCAAAGTATTTCTCAAGAGCTCGGAACATACTGCCTTCCTTGTGCTTTTCTTGCTGGGTTTGGGATAGAAGCGGGCTTAAGCCCGCTTGCTAACAGGGAGGGTTATTGCGGGTTCAGGTTCGACATGAACTCGTCATAAAAGTCGCTACCGACTTTCTGTCGGATATCCTGCTCAATCGCTGCATTCATGGTTGCCCCCAAACGCTCACGATCTGCCAACGGAAGTTCGTTCACCTTGAGCCCTTTTTCTTTCAGAGCGGCCAGCGTTTCGTTGTTGGTTTTCATGGTGAGGTCGCGCTCAAGCACGATGGTTTCACGGGCGACTTCGTCGATAAGCTTGCGGTCTTTATCACTGAGATCGTTGTACCAATCCAGATTCGCCATCCAGAGCTCAGGCCAATAGATGTGGTTTGTCAGGGACACGTAATCCTGCACTTCGAAGAAGCGTTCTACGAGCATGGAAGACAGTGCACTTTCCTGACCGAAAATCAGGTTCTGTTGAAGGGAGGAATAAATCTCACCCCATGCCAGCGCAATCGGTACGGCATCAACAGAGCGCCACGCTTTAATCGCGATAGGGTTGTCTGCTGAACGCATTCGTAGACCTTCAAAGGCCTCGTAGCTGTCGAGCGGGGCGCGGTTGTTGGTAAAGCTTCGAAAGCCCAGCTCCATAAAGCCCATGGATTTGAGACCTTGCTTTTCCATGGCTTTAGCGAGTGACTGCCCGGCCTCTCCGTCGAGTACATTACGCGCGGTGTCTTCGTCTGCAAACAGCAAAAACTGGTCAAGCACAGCAAGCTCGTTAACGGTGGAGGAGAGATGCACTGACGCGCCAGTGGCCATGGTGATATTGCCGGATTGAACCAGCTCGGTCATTTCGCGCACTCCACCAAGCTGGCCGCCTGGATAGATTTCCACTTCAATCTCGCCGTTAGAGCGTTTTTCGATTTCCTTTTCGAAATAGAGCAGCGATTGGTGAATTGGGGAGACTTCCGGTGTGGCATGGCCTATTCGAATCGTAGTGTCGGCAAAGGATGCGGTAGAGGTGAGTAGCCCGGCTATGACAGTGATCATCAGTGACAACTTCATGGTGTACTCCTTGTGTTTAGCCGTATTGCGTTGATTGTGAGGAAATGGGCAGCAACATGCTGCCGTTGGAAATCAGGTACGAACGCGTTCGAACTCTGCCCAAGCCTGCTCAAACCGCTCGAAATCAAAGCCTTCTTCTTTGGCGGCTTGCAGGACAATTTGCTCATTGCGGAGCAAAGTTTCTATCGCGTCTTGAAGCTTGGGAATGATGTCTTTGGGAATGACGACAGCACCGTGCCTGTCTGCATGGATCAGGTCGCCTTCATTGACGGTCAAGCCAAACACGGAAACGGGCTCGCCAATGGATTCGATGTGCACGAACGCATGACTTGGACCAATGGAACCTGCCAGAACCGGAAATGCGTCGGGCAAATCGCCCAAATCCCGCATCACGCCATTGGTGAGCACGCCTGAAATGCCAAAGCCCTTGTGCACATTGGTATTAATCTCGCCCCAGAAAGCGCCCACTGCGTTGGGATAATCCAAGTCTTCAATCACAGTGACCGAGGGGAAAGGGCCTTGCGACATATATTTGTAGTACTGCATGCGCAGCGCTTTAACGTCTTCCGGCGGTAAGCTGGAAGGCTCAATGGCGGCAATCTGCGCCGTTTTCGCATAGCCCACCATGGCTTTGCTTTCAGGATCAGAAGCGAGCAGGGTGCCACGGGAGTATTGGTCAAAGCCGCGTTGACCTTGCGCCACTTCGATGGCATTGCAGACAGTGGGCGTGTCGACGCTCAACAAGAGCTTATAGAGTGGTTTATCCATTAACGTTTCAACCAGGCGTTCAGTGCGCGCGTGGTTGCCTCCGGTTTTTCAAGCGTGGGCAGATGCCCGGCAAAAGGAATGACGACAAAGTCTGCATGTGGAATCAGCGACTTCATGGTGTCGTGTCGGTCTCTCGGACAGAGCTGGTCGTCTTCTCCCATCAATATCAGGGTAGGAACGGTTACCGCGCGCAGTGTGCCCTGCTGATCCGGGCGATCGCGAAGGGCGAGAGACTGGTTAATAAAGCAGGTATCACCGAGGTTGGCTGCCATCTCAAGGCACAGCTTTTCGATATCAGGGCGCGGGATGTCTCGGTGAACGTATTTGGGGATCATGACCTCTTGCATCACGTCCAACATTTCACCGTTAGCGGTGCGAGCAAGGTGCGCTTTCCTGCCCTCTTTCACTTCGTCAAGTTCAGCGCGGGGGTTGGTGTCCATCAAAGCGAGTCGGGTGATACGCTCCGGTGCCTGACGAAACACTTCCATTGCCAGTATGCCACCCATTGACAGCCCACCCAGCGCGAACTTCTCGGGGGCATTTTCCAATACTTCCGCTGCGAGCGCCGACATGCTGTCATGACCATCGATATTCATCACGATCACTTCACGTTCTTCGCCCAATGAAGCAACCTGATGCTCAAACAGGCGGTGATCGCACATCATGCCGGGAAGCAGGACTAATGGCTCATTCATACGTTTTCCCCAGTCCAAGTCAGGCCTGCTGGGTCATCAGTGCGTGTGACGCGAAAAAGGCTGGCTTCACCGGAGGCAGTGACCTTGAGTGAGTAGTCGGTACCTCCGGGAAGCCAAATAGTGTCTCCAGGATTGAAGATTTCTGTCTTGCCTTGCCAACTGACAGACCAATGTCCTCGCATCACCATTAGGACCACGTCTTTTTCTGCGTGAAGTGTTTCGGGCAGCGGTGACTGACGGGAAAGAAAATCGACTTCAAAACCCGGTTTGTCGATTAATAACCCATGCTCACCAATCACTTTTACGGCTCCCTGAGCAGCCATTGCCATCATGTCCCAGTAACGGGCAACGTAGTGTTTGACGACGGTGGTGGCATCAGGACGCAACAGGGCATTTAGCCAGTCCTGCTCTGGCAATGGCATCTCGAGCTCATCATCGGGCAGAGCTTCGTCTTTCTTGGTGTCATACAGGCGACCCGTTTCACCCAGCACTAAACCGTGGGCTTGTGCTGCTTCGCGAACGTGCGGTGCCCAAATGACGCCGCCGCCGGCATCATCGCCACCCAGTATCGACATGATCATTCCGTAATCGCTACCGATGTTTTCAAAGCCACGGAATAAGCGGGTAGGAATGTTGAAAATGTCCCCTTCTTCGAGGATGACTTCACCGTCTTCTCCGGTTTCTCCCCAAAAGAAACGCCAGCGTCCTTTCAGGACAAAGAACACCTCCGCCGTGTTGTGGGAATGCAGAGAGTTGAAACAGCGGGGAGGTTGGCCTGCCGCGCCAATATTGAAGCCCGGCGTGGCTTTGATGTGGACGTGTTGATCAGGGCTTTCAGAGACGCCACCGCCAATAATGGTGAAATTTTCTTTTTCAGAAGAACCTGGCGTGTGCGCGTCGATAAAGGCTGTACGACACGGGATCAATTCGCCGAATCTCACCCATTGAGGCTGTTCCATTATTTTCTCCTTGTAGGCGCGAGCCTGATAACTGACTTCAACCTGTGTGAAGCGCGATCTGTTTCCATATCGCCGTTTCATCAAACAACACGAATTCGCGTCTGATACCGTAAGGGCCAAATTCCACATGCGCTGCTGCCATCAAGTAAACATCTGCACCGCTTGGCTGACCGAAGTGGCCCCAACCCTCATGCTTTCCGTGAAGGGAAAAGCGGATCGCCGCGCGGGGTGGCATCATTGGGTCGTCGCGCCCAATCTGGTGTTCAATCTTGAATGTGGCATTGGGGAAGCTGGCGCGAAGGCCAATCCAGAATTGGTCGATTGCGCCCCATGAGTTGACTGTCAGCCCACCTGGATATTCCGCCTGACAAGCGCGGTCATAATCATCGGGAATGCAGGAAAACTCGGCATTCATCATGCGGGTTAACACCTCGGCGTAACGCTGTCCCCATTCGTTGTCGTTCCCCTTACCGAGATAAGGGCCTTGCTTGTCCATCGCGGGCGTGAAGGGGCGGGCGCAATGTTCGTGTCCCCCCTGATCGGCGATTTGCTGAATAGCGAAAGCTTTGGGGTCGTGCCCTAACTGACGCACGATGGCGCCCAGATCCCGGATGAGCCATTCGTCGTTAATTTGATTGTTGATGGCGTGGCAGTCAGCAATGATGCGGTAACGAAGCTTTTTGCCCGTTGCTGCGCCGAATTGTCCATCGCCCATGTGCGTTGCTTCGGACAAAATACGGTGTGATGAGAGCATGCCGTCTTCTGGCGTTCCGCTCCAAATAACATCTTCGCCATACAAGGTTCTGTCTGGGAATTCATTGAGTGTGCCAGCCGTTTGGGCAATCACATCTTTGTTGCCAATGGTCAGTCCGGCAGGGGAGCGGACGACGATGTCTTCACCATAGTAATCATGAAGCGAAGCGAGATTGCGCCCTTCCCAAATTTCATGCGTTATTGAGATGATGTAGTCGGGAAAGTCGACAAACTTTTCGTCAAAGCCCTTCATGATGTGTATCCCTTCGGTAATCTGGCTGAGCCGCGGACGATCAACGGCGAACCAATAGCAACCTTCTGAGGTGCATCGTTCTCATGGCTGATCTGTTGCAGCAAAATTCTGACGGTTTCACTCACCATGATGTCGGCGCGTTGCGCCAGTGTGGTGAGGTTGTAAGCAGGCCATGAAGCGGCGGGAACATCATCAAACCCAATCACGGACACGTCTTCTGGAATGCGTAAGCCGAGCTCAAAACGGATGGTGTCCATGACGGCCAAGGCCATGTGATCGTTGGCGACAAATACAGCGTCGGGCGGATCGTTCTTGAACATCGCGCGGGTTGCCTCACGAGCTTTGTCCATGTCGAACATGCCATCGCCTCGGGAGTGAACATCAATACCTGCCTGCTGCAATCCTGCACGGAAACCAATTTCCCGGTCACGTTGGGTGGATGTGCAATCCAGCCCGGCAATGTAGCTGATTTTTTTATGGCCACCTGCGACAAGAAACTCTGCAGCAGCAATGCCGCCACTGAAATTGTCAGAGGTGACAGAAGAGAAATCATCGCCTTGTTGGGAGCGGTTAAAAAGAACGATAGGCACACCCACTGAGCGACAGCGTGCAGCGAGCTCCGAGGATAAATCGACGGATGCGGCGATGATGCCATCGACCTGATAATCCAGGATCTCTTCAATCACTTCTTCGATAACACTATCGGAGTTGTTCGCCATGAAGATCAGGACGTGGTAGCCCTGCTCCTGTAGCTGATTGGAGAGCTTTTCCAGCGCGTCGGGATAGAACTGGTTATTGAGGTAAGCGACAACCAAGCCAATGACCCGGCTTTTGCCCGAGACCATGGCGCGAGCTAAAACGTTTGGCCTGTATCCGAGCTCTTCTGCGGCCTTCTTGACCTTCTCGATGGTTTTTTTCGACGCCGAACCGCCCGGTGTAAACACCCGGCTGACGGCGGACTGGCTGACGCCTGCGCGTTTGGCGACGTCGGTTGAGGTGACTTTATCGTTTGCCATTATTCTGCTGTCCAACCTCCGTCTACTTTCAGCGAGGTTCCTGTCACCATGGCTGAGGCATTTGAAGCGAGATAAACCACAGCGCCCATCAAATCTTCCACTTCGCCAACGCGGTCGAGTTTGATGTGGCTTTCTATCCAGGCGCGCTTTTCCGGGTCCGCAAACGTCGATGCAGTGAGGTCGGTTTTGATGAAAGTGGGGCAAACGGTGTTCACGCGAATGCCTTGTTTCCCCCACTCGATTGCCATGGCTTTGGTAAATCCTTCGACGGCATGTTTGCTGGCGCAATAAACGGCGCGATCAAGACCACCCACATGTGCCATCTGGCTGGAAATTGAAATCAGGCTGCCCGGCTTGCCCGCGGCAATGAGCTTTTTGGCGGCAAACTGGAACAGGAAATAGGCCGCTTTCACATTCAGGTTGAAGACCTGGTCGTAGTCATCGGACTGGGTATCAACAGCGGGTGAGTGCTTGGCCAGGCCTGCTGAGTTGAGTACCACATCAAAAGGTTCGCGGGCGTTCATTTCACGCTCCAACGCAGCAAGATCTGTCATGTCTAAGGGCAGCGCTTCTGCATGTAACCCTTCGTCGGCCATGGCTTGCTGAAGGGCAATGAGCTGGTCTTTTCTACGTGCCATCAAGGTGACATGTGCGCCTGCTCGCGCCAGAGCCGTGGCGCACGCGAGACCGATCCCTGACGATGCGCCCGTGACTAATGCACGCATGCCAGTGAGATAAAATGAAGGGGTTTTGGGCAGGGCAATGGTCATAATACTTCCTTTGGTAATTCGACCGCGCGGTGCGGTCTGGCTTTGTTGAATTCCTTCAGTCTGCCAAAAACGTCTACGCCGAGCTGGGCGTAAACATCTAAAAGGTCAACCAAAACCCAGTTTTCAGCGATCTTCCCATCTTCGATACGCCAGAAGTCCAGACTGCGCAGCGAGACCTGTTGACCGGAGGGGGCGATTCCCAGCCAGCCATCGGCACTGAGCGTTTGTCGCATGTTTGGCCAGCCCGTGACCGCGACATAGTTGTCTTGTTCGAACAGGTGAATATCCGTTTCACTGTGTACTTTTCCCCTATCAGGCATCGCGTTGAGAAAGGGGATTTGATGCCAATGACGAAAACCTGAAAGCCCACGGCAAGTGCCAATACCCGCTGGGCCATACCAAGTCAGATTTGGGTGCCAATAATGTGTTAAGTTCATCACCTCGGGGCCACCTTGGGTGGGGTGACGGATCAGGTCATTAAGCATCGCTAAAACAAGCTTGGCGTTGGATGGCGTATCATCCGTTTCAGGCGATAACGCTTTCACACCATCTTGGGTCGCTGGCCCCGGAACCAGTCCTTCCCGTCCTAACGACGGCGCCATTGGCCAGGCATTGGCTTGCATCATCACTTCGACCACATCCCAGATGGTCTGCACCTGAACGATGCGATCATCAGCAATCTGATAGAACTCGTGATAGCGCATGTGGGTGAAGTGCCCGGTGGGTGGAATATCCAAAAACGGACTGAGAAAGGTGCCGCAGTAATAGCCGCAGCAGCCAATCCATTGCTGACCGTGTTGGTCTTTTCCACGAATGACGATGGCATCCCGACGCTCAAGATCCGGCATGGCTTCAAGCAAAGGCTGATAGCTTTGAATAATCCATTGCGACGCACCTGTCATGTCCCCAAAAGGGTAGCTCATGTGGATTACAGCATTGGGGTCGAACAGCCCTTCGGCGGCGGCTTCCAGCGCGCCAAGTTCGGCGTTTCTCTGAGACTGACGCCAGCGAGAAAAGGCGTCGGTAATGCGGTGATTTTCCATCGTCACGGACGCTTATCCTCTTGCCGCAGCTTCGCCGTATGGCACGTCTTTGTTGCCATAGCGTCTTACTCGCACGTTGCACTGCTCCGCATGGCCAACAAAGCCCTCGAGCATGCAAAGACGTGAGCCATATTCACCAATCAGGGTTGCGGCCTCATCGGTCACGATTTTCTGGTAGCTGTGTGTCTTGAGGTACTTGCCTACCCATAGTCCACCGGTATATCGGCCAGCTTTCTGGGTCGGCAGGGTGTGGTTGGTGCCAATCACCTTGTCACCGTTGGACACATTGGTACGTGGGCCAAGGAACAGGCCGCCATAACAGGTCATGTTGTCGAGGAACCAATCGTCCCGGTCGGTCATCACCTGTACGTGCTCATAGGCTTTTTCCTCAGAAACGGCGAGCATTTCCTCGTAGGTATCGCAGAGAATGATCTCGCCATAATCACGCCAACTGACACTGGCGGTGTCGGCGGTGGGCAGGATGTTCAGAATACGTTCGATTTCCGCCATGGTTTCGGTCGCCAGCTTTTCACTGGTCGTGACTAGCGCAGCAGGTGAGTTGTAGCCATGCTCTGCCTGACCGAGAAGGTCTGTCGCACACATTTCGGCGTCCACGGTATCGTCAGCGATCACCATGGTTTCTGTTGGCCCGGCAAAGAGATCGATACCCACGCGCCCGAACAACTGGCGCTTCGCTTCTGCCACAAAGGCATTACCCGGACCGACGAGCAGATGCACCGGCGCGATGGTTTCGGTGCCCAGCGCCATCGCACCCACAGCCTGAATGCCACCTAACACATAGATTTCGTCGGCGCCGCCTAGATGCATCGCTGCGACAACTGCAGGGTTAGGTTCACCATTAAACGGCGGTGTACAGGCAATTACGCGTGGCACGCCAGCAACTTTGGCGGTAGCGACAGACATGTGCGCTGAGGCCACCATGGGGAATTTTCCACCCGGGACGTAACAGCCCACGCTTTGTACTGGAATGTTTTTGTGTCCAAGAATGACCCCTGGAAGCGTCTCCACTTCCACATCACTCATTGACGCTAACTGCACTTTAGCGAAATTAGTGACCTGCTCATTGGCAAAGCGGATATCTTCCATGTCTTCTGGCGAGACTTTGGCGATGATGGCTTCGATGTCTTCTTTTGAAAGCAGGAAAGATTCGGGTGCGTAATTGTCGAATTTGATCGCCAGTTCACGCACTGCTGCATCACCTTCTTGTTCAATTTTCTTCAGGGTATCTGCGACGATCTGGACGACTTTTTCGTTGTCGCTCTCTCTATCAGATTCCGATTTCCCTGATTTTAAATATCTGACTGTCATGTATTTTTCCTCTAAAGGCGGTAGTGCGTGAGAATTAAGAAGCCGGTGATGGCGGGACTTTTTCGTTGCGATCAAATGCTTCCCATCCTTCGCCGTTAAAAACATCGACGCCGAGTTGGGCGAGTACATAGGGAAAGTCCACCATGACCCAGTTGTCGACGATTTTGCCGTCCTGTACTTTCCAAAAATCCATGTAGCGGATTTCGACTTCTTTTCCGGTCGGTGCCACGCCCATGAATGTGCCGGTATGCTTGGCGGTTTGATGACCAAATGCGGCTGCCCACTCACCCATGTAAAGTCTCGCCTCGTCTACGCAAACTTTGTCTGAAAAGGCAGCCTGAAAGGGTTTTTGCCAGTTCCTCTGAAATGCTTCCAACCCATGTTTGGTGCCACAACCCTGATTACCGAACCAGCGAAACCCTTGCGAGAAGAATTCGCCGATGTCGGCAATGCGGTGATCGTTAAGGCCATCGACCATCGACTCGATAACCTGACGGGTTTCATCCGTCTTGGTCATGTCTGTGTCTTTGGTGAGCGTGGCCTGTTCGGGTCTTGAGCCTTTCATTTAAGCTGACTCCGGTTGAGAGAGCCGTTCGCCCGTTTCTGCGTCGAAAAGATGACAAATACTGGCGGAAATTGTGGCGGAGAAAGGTTGGCCAATGTCGGTGACATACTCTTTATCCGCTTTGACGGCGACGAGTTCATCATTGACCTTGACAGTGATCATGGTGGCATCACCCAACAGCTCGATGGAGAAGACCTTGGCGTTAATGCCGCTGGACGTTTCACTGCCATCAGTGACAACGGCATCTTCAGCACGGAACCCCAGCGTGATGTTGCCGGAAAGGCTTGTATCCAACCCTGTGATGGTGACGTTCTCTGCGGTAAACACTCCGCCCGCAATCTTGCCTTTCATCAGGTTCATCGCGGGTGAACCAATAAAACTCGCCACAAAGGTGTTGGCTGGGTAGTTATAAATCTCTGTCGGTGTGCCCACTTGCTGCACGTTACCTGCGCTCATTACCACCACACGATCTGCCAGCGTCATGGCTTCAATCTGGTCATGGGTGACGTAAATCGTGGTGATTTGCAGCTCGTGGGAGAGGTTCTTGATTTGCGCCCGCGTTGAAACGCGCAGTTTTGCATCCAGGTTCGAGAGCGGTTCGTCCATCAGGAACACGTTGGGCTCGCGAACAATGGCGCGTGCCAAAGCGACGCGCTGGCGCTGACCGCCGGACAGATCCGCTGGGCGGCGGTGTAGGAAATTAGTGAGCTCGACCATTTCCGCTGCACGCATCACTTTTTCATCATGGGTGGCCGGGTCGATGTTGCGAACTTTCAGCGGAAAGCGGATGTTCTCGTACACGCTCATGTTGGGGTAAAGCGCATAGCTTTGGAAAACCATGGCGACGTCTCTGTCTTTCGGCTCAAGGTCGTTCACTACCTTGCCATCAATCAATATTTCCCCGCTGGTCGCTTCCTCTAGCCCGGCAATCATGCGCATGGTGGTGGTTTTACCGCAGCCTGATGGTCCAAGTAAGACCAGAAACTCCTTGTCAGGAATGGTCAAATCGAAATCTTTGACGCCGATAAAATCACCCCAGCGTTTATCGATATGACGCAACTGCACTTCAGCCATGATTGCTCTCCACGTTGAACGAAACTTAATGGGTACGTATTCAAAATAAGCAGAGAAATATGATTTTTAGAATATGAAAAATAGTGATGTTTGAGTGCTGTCACACAAATAAATTTACTTGGTATTAATTCTTAATAATAAGAAAATCAATAAAATCATTGTTTTGTAAATGAATGATAAATATCATTATTTTAATATATTTGTCATTTTTCAATAAGTTAAAAACAAATATGGCCGCGCAATTTTCACTCAAGTTAGAAAGAAAGATTTCTTGATAAAAAAGAATAAAACTACAAACCTTCTTTTTGCATACGTATCTATTTCTGTCTGGATTTGAAGTCAGGCAAGTTAGTGAGAGACGCAATCGTTAGTTATTGCTTATCGGATGAAGTAGGAGAGCAACATGAATTGCAGCGTAAAAGGGATAGCCATGGCGAGTTTGCTCGCTATCACCCATCAGGTGACAGCCGCAGACGGGTGCGGTGCAGGGGAAGGAAACGTCAACATATTGTCGAATGACTTTCCCGCATTGCACGCGGTAGCAGCGCAGGCTGAGGGATGTGCCACGGACAAGCTGAGCGTGACCAAAAACCAAACCAAAGACCACCGTGACCTACAAAACGCCGCGCTGAAAGCGAATCCTGCCAAGTACTCCACAGCCGTTGTATCAACCAGTTCTATTGTGCCGTTACTGAATGAAGGTCTGATCCAGCCTCTCGACGACATGGTGGAAAAATACGGGCAAAGTCTTCAGCCGTCACAGTTGATCAAGATTGATGGCAAGGTGATGGCTGTGGCCTTTATGGCGAATTCGCAACACCTCTTTTACCGCAAAGATATCCTCGAAGAAGCGGGTGTCGAACCACCGAAAACCTTTGAGGACATGATTGCTGCAGGCAAGAAAATTCAACAGATGGGACTGATGAAATACCCTGTCGCTCTGAATACCAAAACCGGATGGAATCTCGGTGAAGAGTTTATCAATGTCTTTAGTGCCACCGGAGAGAGCTTCTTCAAACCGGGCAGTGCGATTCCGAACCTTAACAATGCCAATGGTGTGAAAACGCTCAATACGCTCAAAGCTCTGACGCAGCTTTCTAACCCTGACTTTTTGACCTTTGATTCCAACAGCACCCAAGCTTTGTGGGAAGACGGAAAAGTCGCGCTGGCACTTTTATGGGGCTCGCGGGCGACTGCGATTCTGGATGGTGAAGGTTCCAGCCCAGAGATCGTCGCCAACACAGTACTCACCAATACGCCAGTATTCTCTGGTGGCAGTACACCGGGTGCGACGCTCTGGTGGGACGGATGGACAGTAGCCAGTAACCTTTCCCCGCAAGACGCCGAGGCAACGTTCAAAGTCATGACCCATGCCATTTCGACAGAGATGATGCAGGCCAACCAAGAAAAAGCGGTGTGGTTGATTGAAGGCTATGAGCCGGATGCGTCCGCAATGGGAGTAATTGCAACGGTTCAAGAGCAAGCTAACCCTTACCCTATGTTGCCTTACATGGGTTTGCTGCACTCCGCGTTAGGTGCAGAACTGCCTGACTTCCTCTTAGGTAACGAATCTGCAGAACAAGCGCTTAAGGATGTAGAAGCGGCTTATATGACCTCTGCACGAGAGCAGGGTTTTCTGTAATCACTTAGCTTCTGTCATTGAGACGGTTCTCTGGCAACAAGGCCCCGGAGGGATTCGGGGCTTACCGAACGAAAGGTGGAGCTCATGCCACATCGCACATTCTTAAAATTCATGTGGCCATCGTTATTGGTCATGTTTTTGCTCATCGCCTTGCCGATCGTTTCTGTATTTGTTCAGTCGCTTTATGTGGAACACGAGCAAATTGTGTTGGAAACGGAAAACTGTGGTCCGTTTGGCTGTAAAACCACGGTTGCGGTTGATCGCGAAGCGACAGACAAACTTCGCGAAGAAGAGCCGCTCGGGCGTTTTAACGGCATGGATACCTACACTAACCGAAGCCATCTGGCTTTTCAGGAGTTAGGCGAAGCGTGGGATGCTTCATCTTCCATGGGTGACTTTGTCGATCGCATGATGAACCTGCCGTTTTACAAAGCGCTGGTCTTTACGCTGGCGTATACCTTCATCGTCACGCCGTTGGTCATCGTATTGGGGCTGGTGGTGGCGCTTTGCGTGAACGCATTGCCCAAGTTAGTGAAAGGGCCCACGATCTTCCTTTCGTTGCTCCCCATGATTGTGACGCCATTGATTGGCTCACTGATTCTGTTCTGGATGATTGACGCCGATGGCGTTATCGGGGCGACCCTACAAATCTGGTTTGATGACGACAGTCTGTCATTGAAAGCCTCGCCGACACTGACCTGGATAACACTCTTTATCTACGGCATTTGGTCGTCGGTGCCTTTCTCTTTCATCGTCTTCTACGCTGGTCTTCAGACCGTGCCGACCGATACGCTGGAAGCCTCAATGATTGATGGTGCATCGCGTTGGGAGACGATTCGTTTTGTCGTGATCCCGCATATGGCACCGCTGGTGACTTTCGTCGCCTTGATGCAGCTGATGGATAACTTCCGGGTGTTCGAGCCCATTGTCGGCTTTGCGGCCGAAGCGCACGCAACATCGCTCAGTTGGCTTATCTACAACGATTTGCGTGGCACGGACTCTCAGCTTTTTGGTTCTGCTGCGTCCACATCCATGCTCACCATTCTGGGTGTGGCGATTCTTCTGATGCCTGTGTTCATTCGAACCTGGCGCGATTTCAACCGTAAGTCAGCCTAGGAGACCATCATGGAAGAAGTACGTAAGAAGCCTGTCTGGCTAAAAACGGTCTCGATTGCCTTTGTCATTGTTTGGCTACTCATTGCCGCAGGCCCGTTTCTTTGGACTGCTTGGGGCTCATTCAAAGTGCAGGCAGATTTCTTCTCCAAATCTGATTGGATGAACGCGATTTACGGTGTAAAGACCTTGCTGGAAACGGGCTCCGAGTTCACGGGGCAAGGTTACTATGGCGCATGGATTGAGCAGGATTTCTGGCTCGCTGCCATCAATACCTTTGTGGTGGTGTTTTCCGTGGTCATCATTTCCCTGACCATTGGCACCTTGGGTGGTTACGCGCTGGCTCGCTCCGGTTTTCGTTACTCGCTATGGATTTTAATGATTGCCTTGGTGCTTCGCGCCATGCCGCACATCACCTTGGTTTCGGGTTACATGCTGCCATTCTTCGAATGGAATTTGTGGGGGCATCTTGGCACCACCATTATTGTGCTGGTGGCCATTAACCAACCCTTCACGCTGTGGATGCTTCACTCTTTTTTCCTCAACATTCCAAAAGACATGGATGAGAGCGCAATGGTGGACGGCTGCACCCGATTCCAAGCCTTCAAGCACGTGATTATCCCTGTGATGTGGCCGGGCGTGATCACCACAGGTTTGTTCAGCTTCCTGCTGGCCTATAACGACTTTGCCGTTACGGGCATGCTGCTCAGTCAGGAAAACCAAACCATGGTGCCGAAGATTGCCAGCTTCCTTGGCACCACGCAGGTGGAAGGTAACGTGATGTTTGCGGTTGCTGCGGTGGTGTCGGCGATGATCCCGCTGTTTTTCCTGGTTCTCTTCTTCCAAAAACAAATTGTGTCTGGCTTAACTGCTGGTGCAGTGAAAGGGTAGGTGGTGTTGTCAGTGCTACAACAAGCGAAAGAGAAAGTGTGGTCGTTTTATCAAGCATTGGAGGCTGCTTCAGGCGATGAGTTGGAAGCTGTTTTCGGCGAGTTTTGCTCGCCGGATTACCGCTTTCGGGGCTGCCATCCCTTTAACGAAATCGACAATGCCAGTGATGTTATCAAGACAGTCTGGCAGCCATTGAAAGTCTCCTTCCGCGCGCTTCAGCGTCGTCAGGATATTTTCATGGCAGGTGAAAATAGCCTCGATGAAGATGGCAGTGTTTGGGTGGTGTCGATGGGCCATCTGATGGGCTTGTTCGATCAACATTGGCTCGGCATACCCAGAACAGGCCGCATGGCATTCTTGCGCTATTGTGAGTTCACACAAGTCGTGGACGGCAAGATCGCTCAGTCTGCTTTCTTTGCGGATATCCCCGGTGTCATGGTCCAAGCGGGGGTGAATCCTTTCCCACCGCAGAGTGGCGCGCAGCTTATACAGCCTGGGCCGATGACCCATGGTGGCATCATGACAACCCTTCAACCCGCACAAGAAGGGGCGAAGACGCTTGATGTCATCAACAAGATGATTTCCGACTTGGGCAATTGGGACAACAAACTGAGTCTGGAAGAAGAGCTGGCGCTCACCTGGCACGACGACATGATTTGGTGGGGGCCAACGGGTATCGGCGCTAGTTACACCATCGAACGCTATGCCAAGCAACATTCGGGTATTTTCAGAGCCAGCTTTTCCGACCGCATCTTCAACGGTCATGTCTGTAAGTTCGCCGAAGGGCATTTCGGCGGATTCTTCGGATGGCCGAATCTTAGCCTGAAACCCTCGGGTGGCTTTATGGGGATGGCGGCGAGTGACAATTACTTCGACATGCGCGTGATTGATATCTACCGCCGCGATGGCGATAAGCTGGCTGAAAACTGGGTGTTTATAGACTTACTGTATTTCTTCCACCAACAAGGCATCGACATTCTGGCGAGAAACCAACAGCTGAGTGCGGATAGTCAGAGTGATGTGACCAATAGGTTTTACTGACTTCTGCATATTGGCAATGGTATGGGCTAAGCACGGCCTTTGAAACAGCACAAAGGCAGCACGGGCGAGTAGGGTGGTGTAGCGTATAATTGGACAATTGTGGGTTAGGGGTTGTACCCGTAGCAGCTCACTTCGGATAAGTTGAGTTTGGGCAAAGAATGGATTTTAAGGGTCGGCTGCTCAACACTTCTTCTTATTTGTTAGGCTTAACGTTCTCCATTTATCTGCCTTGCAAAATCTGCGTGAAAGCTGATTAGCTCAATACCATCAATTGCTTTTATTGATGCATTGTTGCTTTCAACAGTACAGAAAGGCGGATAAACGAATAGCAGCTGACCAACCTTTAGCTCCAAATCGCTTGGAATATTCAATCTTTCAATTGGGTCCTCTTCTACCCAAGCCAAAAACTGCTCCCAAGTACAACCAAATTCATCAATCTCACCAGTTTCAGCATTCAACTTAACTACCAAGTTATCTCGAATAAGGAATTGATCGCCAAAGCAATCCTGAGCAATCGGAAAATCGCTTGCTTTAACTTCTCGATACAAGTTGTGGAGAGCAAATTCACCTTCTAAAAAGGTATTAACATTTAGCAAGCGTTCTTGTGCATCATGAGAGCGAACCTGAAGACCACCTGAATATAATATTTTCATAGTTTCCCCTGTAAGCCTAACGCCCAAAGCAAGCGCGCGTTTACGCGTCGCTTTGCCTTTGATTGTTATGTGCTAATTGCCGAAATACACTCTTCGCGAGCGCTCCATACCCTATCAAATTCAGCCTCACCAAATTCTCTGCGCACGTACTCTCTATGATATTCCTGCTTCTCAGCTCCTATTCCCTGAGGTTCAATAACTTTCTCAGTCAGAAATTCAGCGATTTCCTCTTCAGCCTGAGCTCCATGTCTAGTCAAGTCGATCCTACTTCCACTATACCGCAGATAGCAGTGTGCCTCAGGTATGTATGCTAATCCATATTCACTTAGAACATCCCCAACACCTGGAGTATTATTCTCGTGCATGAGATAAATGCCAACAATAAGATCAATATCTAAAGCCAGCTCGTTCGACAAAGCCTTCAACAGTGCATGCTTGGTACTACAAGCACCTTTTCCTTCAGAAAGTACCAAATCCCAATTCGATCGATCACTCGTCCTCCCATAAGGAAGCTTCCATACATATTCACAGGCCTCATGAAAGTCAGAAACACCAACCTCCCGAAACATATTTGAATACTTCCCTGATTTCAGAAGTTCTCTATTTGGAATAGATTTATACATAATTCTCTCTTTGCACATAACGTCGCAATAACGGGCGCTTATCAAACCGCCCAAAACCGCTTTAATACCTTGTATTCACAACACTTTGAAAAGCTTTCGCATTGACAAAGCGTCCCGCGTTGATTGCCTTGTTATATGCAATTTTTTATGGCATCAAATTCTTTCGCTGCCATGGTTGGTATAAACTCCGTCACTTCATAGTCAGCCACATTCGAGATATAAAATGGATCTTCTTTTATTATCGAGTCCACTTCTGCTTTATTAATAGCATTTACAAGTATAACTCCTCCTGTTCGAGGAACTTTTCGCCCTGAAGCAATAAACTTACCTGCCGCATAATACTTTTCAAGGAATGTAACGTGAGCTTCAATATATTGATCAACTTCTGATAATTCCGCTTTGTATGTTAAGGATACGATAAACACTTAACTCTCCATTGCATATAAAGCCACAAACGGCCGCCGCAGTAAGCAACGGCCTGCATTTCAAAGCCGATGCTTACTGCGGTCGGTTGCTTTGTCTTGTTAACTGCTGTATTCGTTGGCAGCACTAATATTAAAAATGAAGTAAGCTGATTTAATATACCACTCACTCCACGGAACAGTATTTTTGAAGCCAGAAAACATGTAGTAGCCATTTTCGTATTTTGCTTCCATTATTTCATCCAATGGAAACTCCGGTTCTGGATGAGGTTTTGGAGCCTTAGTATCATCCCAGAATTTTGCGACTTCTTCTGATACATACTCAAAACGTAATTCCGCCTTTTCGATTGACCAGTCTTTACCATTCGATTGCGGGTGGTTACTACTCAAGAATGCGCCGCTGATATTAAGTACTAGATCTCCATCATCACGAGACACACTATCTATTGATGCATCATGAAAGTGAATAAGCTCAAATTGTTCGTCAATCTTCATAGGCAGTTAACGCCTTACTAATGGGCGCATAAATGCTTGGCTAAAATTAGCGACGAAGGAGCGCAAGCCAAGCGTTTTGCGTCCTTTTGAGTAACTTGTTATGTGCATTACTCATATTTTTTCAATACTTCAAAAATCTCTTCTGACAAAGTATTAAATTTACTTTGAATAGAATCTGATAAAACCATGGTATTGTCAAAATCTGGGTTAGCTAGCATTACAATTTCAAAGATAGACCACTCTGGCATTAAGTTTTCGTTTACCCAACTAACACCCTGTAACTTTCTCCAAAAGTTGATCTGTACATCTTTTGTTTGACCCAGCAGCCATAACTCGAAACGTGCTTCTTGGTGATTAAGCACAATTGCCAATTTGAGCTTACGTTTTTTAAGGAAATCGTTTTGCAAATAAAAGTAAGTAAAGTCGATATAGCCGTGCAGTATATTTGCAACCGAAAACTGACCCTTATAGTTTTTATTAAACTCTGTTCTGAGACCTTGTATGATCCCAACAAGGCTTTGATAAATTTCTTGTATTTCCCCGCTAGCAAACACTTTTTTGTAGGAAGGGATCCTGTCATTGATATTCTTTACTGACATTTATCTGTAATCTCCGATCCTTACTGGCACATAACAACTTATTAGCGGGCATAAAGCCCGTTTAGTACAAAATCGAGACGCCCGATTAGTCCGCGTACACTTAAG